>CAZAZN010000023.1:1850-18040 GCA_964489665.1 uncultured Thermofilaceae archaeon | reverse complement strand
CTAGAGGGTGTAATGTAGATAAACCTCTCTGGTGTGGAGGGTAGGGGAGTTAGAGTTGGCTAGTTGTAGGGAGTTTACGGTTATCATAGAGAGGGATGATGGCGGCTACTACGTGGCTGCTGTGGCGGAGCTGCCGGGCTGCCATACGCAGGCTAGGACGCTTGAGGAGCTCATGAAGAGAGTTGGGGAAGCCATTCAGCTATACCTAGAGACTGTTGGCGTGCCGGAGGTGGAGGTTAGGAAGGTTCGCGTAGAGGTCTAGGGGTCTTTAAGAAGTATAGTTGTTTCTTGGATCGTTAAGCGGGTGGGTTCATTGGGGAGGTTGCTTGATAGGATTGTTGTTGACCCGCGGGTTATGGCCGGTAAGCCCGTGGTTCGTGGTACTAGGATAACGGTGGATTTGATACTGGAGCTTCTAGCCGCTGGGATGAAGCCTGAGGAGATAGCGGAGGATTATGGGATAAGCGTTGAGGACGTGCGGGCGGCGCTGTTCTACGCGGCTAAGGTCTTAAGGCGAGAGGAGGTGCTCGTTGTCTCGGAGACTTAGGCTCCTTCTAGACGAAAGTATAGGCATAGGGATGTACGAGGAGCTTGAGGGGAGAGGCTTCGACCTACAGAGCATGGTGTTAGAGTTGGAAGACGCGAAGAACACGAGGTGTCTGAAATCGCTGAATTCTAGCTGCTGTATAGTATAGAAGATCGCCTTATTTCTTTCTTCTATAGCATGGGGGTGAGAGGGTTCAGTCATGCTTATACCTAGCATTATGATAATCGTAGTCGTCGCGGTCCTGTTAGTGTAGGAGTAAAGACGTATTGTAGGGAGCTAGAAAGCTTGTCTTAAGAATCGCCCAGAAGAGCCTGTCCGCTCTTGAGTCCATATACAGCGGTTTAATTGGTTCGCGCTACTTAAGCGAGGGTTTAGCGCGTAGAAGGTGGCGATTTACCTACTAGGAGCTTTAAAGCCTTTACCTGCTGAGGGAACATTTCCTCGGCGAGTTGAGGTCTCATTAGGAGTTGGCGTAGGACCTTAAGCTGTACGTCCCTGTTTACTCTGTGCCAAGCTTCCTTGGGATCGATCGGTGCTGTTAAGGGGCTTATGAGGGCTAGCTTCTCCGCGAGGGCTATTAGATGGTCTTCGATCGTATGCTTGATGAAGCGGGGATCGTCGATGCCGTTTACCGCGAGTATGAGGGTCGAGGTCCTCAAGGCAGTTTCTAGCGTGAACGTTGAGAGCTTGCCCTGACCTAGCTCCTTAACATGCGCCTTACTCCTTAGAGCCCGATATATCTCCTCTAGGGGCTTATCTTCCTGGTCTAAGAGGACAAGTATTTTAGTGTAACTCATCAGCGCATAGCTCGTGAGGTATTCGAGGACTGCTACGTGCTTGTGGGCGGGGAACGCGACGTCAACTATGCTAGTGCCGTTGAGGATGTGGGCTAGGACTAGGAGGACTCTGTTATCTGGACTGCCGTCGGCTACAACTATTAACGCGCTAGATCGCCCACTCCCTAGCTCAATGGCCTCGACTATTTTAAGCCTCCTAGCGATGGCGAGCGTGTCCACGCTTAGCCTGTGTTTAGGATCTAAGAACCTCAGCTTCATGCTCTAACATCTACTCCGAGCTCTTCTAGCTTCTCGAGCTCTTCGGGCGGTATGTGCTGGGCCTTTAGCTCTCCCTTCTCGAGCGACAGCTTTACTAGGACGGCGTCCTCGGCGACGCGTGTGATGAGCTTAGCCGCCTCTAGGCTATGGGTAGATACCACTACCTGCTTGCCTGAGTCGACGAGGTCGGCTAGCCATAGGGCGAGTAGCTGGAGTGCTCGGGGGTTCATGTGCGCTTCGACGTCGTCCCAGAGGACGAGCTCTGGATCGAGGTAGTCTACGACCAGCTTCGCCGTAACCAGTACTTGGACCCCGTCGCCGAGGTCGCCTAGCCTAATCCTAGTCCCGTCGGGCTTGTAGAGGAAGAGCGCTGGCTTGCCCCCTAGCGGCTCGGCTAGCACGTCTAGGTAGTCGTCGCCAGCTATCTTCGAGACCCAGCGGGCCGTAGCGGCTGTGATACCCCTGTTAGTTAGGTCCGTCCACACCTTATACACAAACTTCTGGTAATATCGAAGGATGTCGTCACGTACTAACACGACATCTACGGCTACCTTAAGGGGGGAGAACCCGCCCCCTCCTGTAAACCTATTTGTATAGCCTAGCCTTTCGAGCTTCATTAGTTCCTGCCTACTCATTTCAAGTAGCTTGTCCGCATCTAGCCCCTTAGCGTGGTAGAAGTCTATCCTATGTTTACTCACGTCTATGACTAATGCCCTATAAGCGCCCTTGACGGTGAAGGCTACGACTGCCCTAGTGACCTTAGCGCCGTAGCCGTAGACTAGGTGGTCGAGGCCGCCGCTCTCGAGGGTTTCGTGGATCGTCGAGAGGATGCGGCTTGCGTCTAGGCCGGCGACCTCCCTGAAGCCGTGGGCGAGAAGTAGGGCTTCGAGCACCGTAGTCTTCCCGCTGTTGTTGGGACCTACCAGGACGGTGAGGGGGGCGAGGTCTAGCTCTCCCTTGATTACGCCTCTAAAGTTCCTCAGCGCTAACCTCTCGATTACTTGAGAGTGCATAGCGCTCACACGCTTTTCCGAGCTTTCTACAATAGAACTCACTTAAGGATTCTCATAGCCGGAGAGTCGGGGAAGAGGTGCACTGTTCATCGCGAGGGTAGCGTTAAAAAGCTGCGCTATACGGTTTACTCGAGGTCGAGTATGGCTATCCGCGTTAGGTACGAGGGTGGAGTCCTTAAGCCGCTAGAGGA
The DNA here is from genome assembly GCA_964489665.1 of uncultured Thermofilaceae archaeon. Classification (GTDB taxonomy): domain Archaea; phylum Thermoproteota; class Thermoprotei; order Thermofilales; family Thermofilaceae; genus CAZAZN01. The sequence goes on along the minus strand of CAZAZN010000023.1, from coordinate 15,234 downwards.
GTTGGATCTCGAGGAGGGCGAGGAGGTGGAGATAATCATCGTGGGGAGGTCTCGGGGGTTGAGCAGGACCATTAAGGAGATCTCGAGGGAGTACAGGGACGCTAAGGAGGACCCGCTTAAAGTACTCTTAGAAGGTCGGAGATGATAGTGCTGGATACCTCCGTGTTCGTAGACGCTATCATACCGTTTGACGTGAAGCGCCACGACCTCGCACTTAACCTCATAGACCTAATCTCCCGTAGGGGGCTTGAGGTCTACGAGCCCCAGTTGCTGGAGGTAGAGCTATCGGCCGTTCTCGTAAGGTACAAGCCTAGGAGAATCGTTGAGAACCACGTTAATAGGGTATTAGCGCACGTAGCTGTCATCGCTTACGATGAACTGCACAAAACGGCTCTCCAAGTAGCTTTAGCTACAGGCTGTAGGGCGGTAGATGCCTTCTTCATAGCGTGCGCTACTGAGACAAGCTCCATACTGGTATCGAACGACAGAGCGCAAGTTCAAAGCGCGAGACGGGCTGGAGTAAGAGCGTTTTATCTCTTAGAAGAACACCAAAAGTTACGTGCAGAGTTACAAAAACTATGGTAAAAGCCGGTCTCCATTGTATTAGCTTATATCTTTTTCGAGAAGAGGGTCTTCAACCGGTATCCTTCGATGAGGGAGCGAGCTTTACTGCCCTTGACGGCTATCATGTCTAGTGCTACTTTTAAGCTTCAAACTAGTAGGGGGGAAGGGGCAGGGGAAAGAGTAAACTTCTGTCTTACTTACTTATTAAGGGATTTATAAGTGGCTACAGCATGCTATAGCTGGCTACGGAGACTACCATCCGGGTTAGCGTGGAGGTTGAGAGGCTTCTTGACGAGCTTAAGCTTCATCCTCGAGAGCCCTACGACTCCGTGATTAGGAGGTTGATCGAGGCGAGGATCGACTACGAGCCCCTCTCTAAGGAGACCTTGAGGAGGATTAGGGAAGCCCTCGAGGACTTGCCGGAGGATCGCCCTGCTTGCGGCTAATGGGTTAGGGCTATTGGATCCACGTTCTCTTGACCCCCTTTATCTCGTCGAAGTGCGGGTCGTCTGAGAGCACTGCTGCTTTCCGCGTTATCGCTATGGCTGCTATTAGGCAGTCGCCGATGGGGACGTTAGGGTGCTTGCACTTTAGGAGGCCTGCTTGGAGGGCTACGTCGGGGCCTATGGGCGCTACCTCGAGCCCGTTCCTAAGGAGCGAGTAGTACCTGACCTTAGCCTCCTCGACCCCCCTCCTCCTACAGGTCTCCTGGACTATCTCGGCTATGGCTATGGTTGGTAGGATCCCGCGCTTCTCGGCTATGAGCTCCTCCAGTAGCTTCCTAAGCCTTCTCTGCTTCTCCGGGTCTCGGCTGTAGAAGCACTCGACGAGAAACCTAGTGTCGATCACAACCCTCCTCAATACTCCTCCCTCAGCCTCTCTATCTCCTTCTTGACCTCCTCTGGGTTGCCGTAGTCCGCGTCGACGCCTATTAAGTCTACGAGCTTGGGTATGGGCCTGAAGACTAGGGCACCGCCCCTTAGCTCGACTAGCAGCTCGTCACCCTCCCTTATCCCCAGCGCCTCCCGAAACCTCTTCGGGATCGTCGTCTGCCCCCTCCTCGTAACCTTAACGACCTCCACGCTCATAGTCCTATCTAATCGATTTGTTCCTACCTAATAACCTTAGTCCTACTAAGATTCCATCCATATAGGCTTTCCTTAGTCGCGGAGGTGTCCACATGATCGCCTTAGACATGGACTAAGAGCTCTTGAGCCTAAGCTGCGTTATCCTTCGCGAGGATGACGTTAAGAATTTTTCTTGACTTTTGCGGTGAGATTTTAATTTTACTTTTAATCAAGGAGTTATAAGCGTGAAGCGAAGGTCTTCTCCTGCTATAGCGTATCCTAACCAGCTTATTCTCTCAGCGTTTACTCCGTAGAATTCAGTAATTTCCTCTACTTTTCTTTTAAAAATATCTATTTCTGGATCATCAGTGAAGGGTGTTAAAAGTATTCCGTATGTTATGTCACGGTCTTTAGTTACGACGTCTGTGACCCAATACATATAATGTCCAAGCTCTTCAAGTCCATTCTTGACTGTTTTGGGATCGCTGCTGGTCTTTATCTCAATAACCGTGGCTTTAACAACTTCATCTCCACATCTATGTAAAGTTAATATGTCTAGAAATCTCATCTGATACATGTACAATTGATTATATACCTCTGATATTCCTTTACCTACAAGGCTCTCTAAGCTGTCGAGGTTTTGTAAAAGGTAAAGTTCGATAATGTATTCGGGAGGGTTGCTAGAGCGCTTTAGCAGCTCCTTTGCGTTTAAGGGATGCGGATACTTTTCGGCTTCACGGCCGAAGTCTGGTACTAGATCACTAGGCTTCTTCCATTTGCAATGTTTTAGGAAGAACTTAAACAGTTTCACGCCTTCGTCGTAGAGGAGAGTGTTTAGGTATCTCTGATGAAGCTCGGATAAGTCTTTTAGCGTTACCATTTCGTTTCTAAGAAATGTCATTAGGTTTGGCATTTTTGACCTGTCGATAACTCCAATTCCGGTTGACCATAGGCGCATGGGTACCCGGTGTGGCCAGTCAGCAACCCTGCCGTTAACTCTCCATCCTATGTCACGATTATCTTCGAAGAGCCTCTGTACGGCTACAAAGGGGCCGTAGAGAGAGCGTTGCTCCATAACATAGACGAATACTATGTCTCCTTCCTTAACGTTAGCAAGGGCTCTATGCTCAGGTCTAGTTATCTTTGCTCCATAGAGTAGGTATTTCATGCTAACCTTGAAGTTCCTTAGCCTCTCAACGAATATGAAGAAGTTTCTTCTCAATTAAGTCACCGTAACTACATGGTCCTAATTAAATGGTGCTAGTTATACTTAAAAGTTAGAAGTGACATTCTCGCTTAAAGACCATAATCCGACCATGAAATCGTTGCATAGTCAAATCGAATTCAGAGTGCTAAGTTCCAGGATTCTTAGTTTAAGTTGCTTAACGTAGAGGCAGTGGTGTTGCTGAGGCCACTATTTCCTGTGTGTGCGCGAGGATTTGGGGTGGTGTTCTATGGTAATAGACGCCTGTCTCGATGTTTGCTAGGAGGCTTGACCTGGTTAGGTTTGCGCTGGTTAGTATTGCTGAGGTGCCTAAGGCTAGCTTGGTGTGTAGCTTGGGGTACGTGAGTACCTCGCAGTAGCTGCTAAGCGTCTCTAGGGCCTTAAAGTATCTTTCCTTGTTAGTGGGCCTGGCTACTACGGTTACCTTCCTGCCCTTTAGGACGGGTAGTAGCGCTTCGGCTACTTCGGGGTCGATCCACGGGGAGACTAGGTATACGCGGTGCGAGGAGGTTACGACGCTGGCTACCGCTAACAGTATTAAGGGTTCTCTCGGCATGGTCTTTACGACCTCTATCCTCGGCTCCTCTAGGAGCTCGTAGGCTAAGTCAGTCATCTCGGCCTCGCCTCGCTTCTCGCCAGCGAGTAGGCCGAGTTCCTTGCTTAGCTTGAAGAGGACGGCTGTTACTACGTGCCTGTTGTAGGGCTTCTTAACGGGCCCATTTAGGCGGCGGTACGCGAGCTTGAGCACGGGGAGGAAGCGCTGGGTAACCTCCTTCACCTTCTTCCCGAGGTCGCTTACTACTTCATCGACTGTCGCCTTGCCCCCCTTCTGGGCCATGTACCTTAACAGGAGCCTCATCGGAGTCCACCGGGCCACCCTCACGGCTAGGTGCGCGAGCTCCCCCTCGGCTATCCGGCGCGCTAGCGGGGTGGGCGATATCCAAGTGGTCCAGCGCCCCTCTACTCTCCTCAAGTAGGCGGTCACGGCGCCAAGATGCCACAGCAAGGCCACGACCCTGCGCTCTCTTTGGGAGAAGCTCCTCAGCCTACGAGCTCCCTCGGTTACCGCCCTAGCGACGCGGACGAGGTCCTCTACACCGGTAACTGCTACGTTCCTAGACTCTGCGTAGGCTCGCAGGGCCTCGTACTCGCTTAACATCTCATATATATTTTGCCTGTGTTGACTTTAAAGTGTTAAGAACGTGAGTATCGAAGATTATGGCTCATTTAGGAGTGGGTTATGGGAGTGATGCGTCTAGCTTTTAACCGCTCGCTGTAGAGTACGATGTATCGGGAGCTTAAGCAGGCTATCACTCTTCTCTTAGACTCAAGGCCATGGCATCTGTAGACGTGAGGGTACCTAGGGTTGCCTCTCTCCGGTTCCTCCCTCAGCTTCCTCGAGAGGGCCGGAGGCTGCCTCCACGTGTTCACTTACCTCCTCTTTTAGGTCTAGGTCCTGAATCGGCATCTCATCACGTGTTCCTCCAGGCCGAGGCCGTTTACCATCCGCTAAGTCGCCGGTTTTTTATGCTTAAAGAGGACTGGGGCTAGGTGTCTGTAGTGGCTCGGAGGGGAGTGTGTCCGAGCTAGACGCGCTAGCTAAAGGACATTAACGAGTAGCCGTCTCTAGGATTTGTGAACGCGCTGAGCGCTATAGTCGAGCTTGGCGAGAAGTACGGCTTCGGCCGTGGGCGTGAACACGCGTTTAAAGTTAGAGATCTCGCCTTAAGGATTTTCGACGAGACGAGACGGCTAGGCCTTCACGAGATGGGAGGTCGCGAGAGGTTTTGGCTCGAGGCAGCAGCCCTGCTCCATGACATAGGCGTGTGGGTTGGCGAGGAGCACCACGCCTGGTCTAGGCGGCTAATACTTGAGGGGCTTAAAGGGGTCTTAGACGATCCAGACCTGGAGGCGATAGCTTGGATAGCGTTCTTTCACAGAAGAAGGCCGGATCCTCTTAGTTACTCAGATCCTGAGTGGATCAAGCTACTGAAGAGTAAGCATGGGGACGTGGTGGTCAAGCTGGCCGCTATCCTTAGGATCGCCGACGCCCTCGATAGGAGCCTTTGCCAGGTGGTGGACGATGTTAAGCTTGATAGAGTGGGCGGGATTGTAAGGATTAAGGTATACTCGAGAGGCGATGCGTCTATCGAGGTCGAGAGAGCTCGCGTTAAGGGCGAGCTATTCGAGAGGGTCTTTAGCGTAGGGCTTGAGGTAGAGGAGTTTAGTAGCTCTGAGCCTTAAAGCGTGGCCGTGGGACGAGCCCTTCCTAATGGAGCTTTTTCGCCCAATATGGTGAGAGATATCTCTAAAAGGGTACTCTGGAGATTTTCAGCGAGAGTTTAGCGCCTAAGGGCTTCCAACTCCCTTAGTGCCCAAGAAGATACCGCGGGCATGAGCTCGCGTAGGTCCTCGTCGAGGAGGGCGTCGTAGATGTCAGCGTAGTATAGCCATGCTCTAGCTAGGCCCTCGAGCGTGCCTCTCTCAAGCTCTCTAGGTATGTCGTAGGCTACGCCCTTATACCTCTCGAAGTTCTCGGCGAAGTACTCCCATATCCACAATGTAGCGAGTAGCCCGTTGATCGCGGGCGCGCCTGAGAGGGCTCTGAGCGCTTCAGCTATGTGCTTAGCGCGCCTCCTCAGCCCTTCTTCTCCAAACTTCCTCTGGACGAAGGCGATCTCGCGCTTAACTATCTCCTCCTCAGAGAGGGGCTTACCTTCGCCCCTAACCCACCTCTCGTTGCTTAAGACGTGGAGCGTCTCGTGGAAGACGTCAACCTCCATGTTAAGCTCGTCGACCCCCTCGAAGTAGCCCTTCGAGAAGGCTACGTAGCGCACGTAGACCCCCCTGTCTAGCAGGAGCGATACGCCGGACATGAGCAGAGAAGGGATCGGGGAGCCTGGAGGCCTAGTCGGGTACGGTAGCTCTAAGAGCACCGTCCTCTCAAGCTTCCAGCCAGCCCTCCTCCAAGACTCAGCCGGTTTAGGTGAGAGCTCCTCTATGAAGCTCGCGCTCACCGGGAGGACTATCTTTTGGCCTTCTACGTCTACTAAGACTACCTTTCGCACGGATGGCTGAAAAGATCGGAAGTAATATTCTTAATTAACCCTTCTGACTCGACACGCTTAACGCCTTTAGTAGCTTTTGCGGCGTAATTAGCTCCTTAACTTAGCCGGTGAACGGCTATTAACTTGAGCGGGGTTTATGCCGCGAGACGCTTACGTCCTTCCCTTAGGGGTTGCGGCCTTATGGCGCGTCAATCTATACCGGGCGGTTGCGAGCTCCTCCTTTACATGCTAGCTTACTCCATGGCTAAGCTAGGCGGTCGTGTTAGGGTTGCCGTCATCGGGGCTCGTGTTAGCGCGTTGGCGTTACGGCTTGCTAAGGCTATTAGGGATGCTGGCCTTAGGGGAGTGGTTAGAGTCCTCGAGTACGGTCCTAGGGCGCTCGAGGAGTACGCGGAGGACCCCGTGCTGAGGAACCACGTTGAGGTATGCGAGGAGATAGGCGAGCTAGGGGAGGCGGACCTGCTGTTCGTCGACGTTCTAAGCTTCATCGCCGATCACGTCCTCGTGGACGCGCTCAGCTCGCTCGGCGAGAGGTCGGTGGCGCTGGTGCATGGCGTCCTAGAGCGGCTTCACAGGAGCCCAGAGCTGATTAAAGCTGTGGTGGGGTGGGGGTTCACGCGGGCCGTCGTGCCCCTTGGCTCCGGGGTTCTAGTGCTAGCTAAGAGGGCTTATGAAGACTCGTTCCTGAGGAAGACGGTCGAGGTGTACCGCGAGTCGTTTATCCGCGAGCCTAATCCGATTCACTACAACACGGCTCGCCTCCTCTACACCTTGGCGTACGGCGTTGCGGGTAGGGCGAGTAAGGCCGCGGTTGTCGAAGTGGGTACGGGACGGGGCTTCTCGACTCTATGGCTCGCGAAGGCAGTGGAGGGAACGGGGTGTAGACTGTACAGCTTTGACGTTGAGCCGGAGCGGGTGAGCTACGCCAGGAGGGCCTTAGAGAGCGTGGGAGCGGTGGACGCGGTCGACATCGTGTGCGGCGACGCTAGGGCCTCCTCGAGCAGGGTTAGCGAGGGCGTAGTCTTCCTCTTCATCGATGGGCACAAGGAGGAGTACTACGAGTACTTGAGGGCCTTTGAGGATAAGCTAGTCAGCGGGGCGCTGGTAGTAGCTCATAACACGGTCTCGAACGCGCACGACATGCCGGACTACCTGCGCGAGGTCTACAGCGACAAATACGTATCGCTGACCACGCTGGTAGACCCGGCGGGGGCGACTCTATCGGTAAAGATCTAAGGTCCCATGCTTGCAGCTCGTCTCGTTGCGGGCCGCTCTGCGAGCGCTGCTACATCTTTTAGCTTTCCTAGAGCTGCTAAGCTAGGAGTATAGCTCTCCTCAATCTTTCTCCTCCGTCTCCACCCCTTCCTAACTGCCCATCCGTACATCCGTTCTGACAGGAAATTCGCCTCTTCCCCCAGTCCCTGAGGGCGAGGTTCCTCGATTACGCGCCGGTAAGGTTATTGCGCCGCTCTGCCTAGCCACTATGGATGGCTAGGCTGGTTGAGGAGGTTGCTAGGCGCGTTGGGGTCCCGGCGAGCGTGCTCGAAAGGGAGGCGGTTCGCGAGTGGCTTGAGAGGAGGCTGGCGCTGGTCGAGGCGGAGGTAGCCGAGATTAAGCGCAGGTACGGGGTGCGTGGCGTCGAGGAGCTGGAGCGGGCGATCAGGGAGGGTAGGGTCCCGGAGCACCCGGGCTGGGAGGACTTGATCACACTGGAGCGCCTGCTCGACGAGAAGGGTAGGCTGGAGGAGGCGCTCGGGCGCGTCCAGTAAGCCGGTCGTACTCGAGGAGGTCTACAGGCACATGCTCCGGCTCGCCGCGAGCCGATACCGAGCAGTCGTGAGAACCGCTGCGAGGGTCTTAAGCAGCTCGGGAATTCTAATGAAGGTCCGCGGCAATCCTCCACGTCCATCTCGTTCTATGTGAATCTTTACTAGGGACCTGAGCGCTGGCGTGGATAGCCTAATAACTCCTCAGCCGTTATGGATTGCAGTGGTGTGTTTGCTTGCCTAGGGTAGGGTTGATAAGGGCTAAGAGGACTAGGGTAGGTAGGATTAAGGGCTTCATCGGCGAGGAGCGTGGCCGTAAGGGTCAAGCTGAGGCTAAGGAGGGAGGGGACGTTAAGGGACGTGGTAACCCTAGTCAATAGCGGATACGAGGCCGATACGCCCCAGCCCATGATCCCCGTCGGGCTAGCTAGGGAGCTCGGGCTGTGGCCCCCGCCCCTCGGCGCTAGGGAGGAGACCTTCGACACCGCTGGCGGCCCCCTCAGGGTGTGGGTCGTGCGCAGGGCCGCTACCGCCCAGGTCGTGGCGGGCGATACGTCCTCTAGGGAGGTCGTGGTCGACCTCGTGATATCACCCTTAGCTGATGAACCCCTAATCAGCGACGTCCTCGCGGGCGAGCTCGAGATAGCGGTTGAGGACTTCGCGAGGGGGCTGTGGAGGTTTAGGTGGGAGCCTAAGGAGAGGGTTAGGGCGAGCGAGAGGAGGCAGTACTGGTGGTAGCGAGGACGCCGTGTGGGGAGGCGGTAAGCGTTGCAATGAGCATGTTTAATTTATACAACCGTACCTAGATTAGGGGTGCACGTTGGGGAAAGTTGAGGTCTCTGAGGAGGTTTACGAGCTGCTCTTGGCGGTTGCGAGGAGGAGTAAGGGCGTAGACGAGGTTATCTTGGAGTGTATCGCTAAGGACGTAGATCCTAGCGTGAGGGTCAAAGTCTACGTGCAAACTTCACGAGAAATACCTTAGGGAGGCGGAGGAGCTCTACGCTAGAGGCGACTTAGCTCAGGCAGGCGAGAAGTGCTGGAGCGCCGTGACGGCTGTTGCAGCTTTCATGTTCGGCTAAGCTAAGCCTGACTTCGCGCCATGCGCTTTCCTAGGGGTTCTAGGCGCACTCAGCCACATCTTACGCGTCTTGCTTGAAGTTTAAGCCATTGTGGCCCCTCAGCGGCAAGGAGGTGGCGCTCGGGCTCTTCTCGACAAGCGAGGGGGAAGTTAACGAGAGCTTTAGGAACTTGGGAACTAGTGTTTTCGCGGTCTGCCTGCTCCTGAGAATGTTCGCGGATTCAGGCCTTCTCCAGCTGGCCTTTCCTCAATCTTGACGCCAGCGGCTGTAAGGGTAGTAGAGGGCTTAGTGGGAGAGGTTATGTCTCTTGCCGTTTACGCGCACTAACCTTAACTCCCTATTATCCTGTAGATCTTCCTAGCGGAGATTAGAGGAGCTATTAGGCGATCACAATGAAGCATATTTAAATATAATGAGTTATAATGTATTTCATGGTGACTTATGTTTGGGGAAGAGGCAAGTATGCATTCTCCTTAGCGAGGACCTTTACGAGGAGCTGAAGAGGGTGAGCGAGGAGACAGGGCTGCCGTTGAGTAAGGTTATTGAGCTTAGGCTGAGGGGTTACGAGATAGTCAAAGTTGGCCGTGGCGGGCTCAGCTCAATCCTCGAGACTATCGAGGAGCTCTTAGATAGGGAAGGGCTTGAGAGGGTTAGGGAAGGGTTGAGGGACTACGAAGAGGGTAGGTACACGGTGGTTAGGAGCCCTGAGGAGCTGAAGAGGGAGCTCCTTGGGGAGAGCTAGGTATTCGCTAGCGATAACTAGGCGCTTTAAGCGGAGCTTTAGGAAGCTCCCTAGGAATGTCCAGGAGAGGGTATACGAGAGGATCGCCCTGCTCCTCGAGAACCCATACCTCGGCGTGAGGCTTAGAGGGGAGCTTAGCGGCCTCTATAGGCTTAGGGTGGGTGATTACAGGGTCATTTACGCTATTGACGAGGAGAAGAGGTTAATTGTACTCCTCGACGTAGGCCATAGGAGGAGGATTTACTAGCGCCGTTAGCTGGGTTACGGGCTGTAGCTACGAGCTAGGCTTTATAGAGGGCGGGAGAGGCTATCTAGAAGGTCGTTAGCGAAGGACGGCTATCTCGGTAACTGGTTTAAGCTGCCAAGCAGGGTGAAAGAAGGTTTAAAGCTGTTTTAAGGCGCATTAGGGCCGGCTTTCTCGTGCTGTCAGCGATATGGGAGCCGCTGGGGCGCGCGCTAAGGAGCGCTCAGCGTGTAGGAGGAGGCTTAGTGTCAGGGCTGCTGAGGCCAATAGTAGAGCGAGCACGTAGGCCGAGGTCGCGGCCGCCGTTAGCTCCTCGCTGGGTAGGGCTAGGCCAAGGCCTGTGAGCGCTAGGCTAGCGGCGGCGATTGCTAGGCACAATAGGGCGATGTTCTCGGTATTTACCCTTCTCTTGCCGGAGATTCTCATCGCTAGATATGCTGCCGGAGCAACGTAGACGGCGCCTATTAGCGTGGAGGCTACTAGCCCGGCAAGGAGGGAGCCTAGCTCTGGGCAGTACTGGAAGAGGGGTAGGGAGAGGGTGGCCGTGACCTTTAGGATGCCGAGTAGGGGGTATATCGCCGCCCTAGTAGCGGCTCTAGCCGCCTCGCAGCTCCCCACGGCCGCGGCCACGTAGGGGCTCCACGAGTAGTAGAACGCGTTGAAGGCCGTGTAGAACGATCTCCCAGTGAACGTCGACAGGATGTACGCGTCCCTGAACTTCCTGAGGAACTCCACCTCCGGGGAGAGCTCCGACCCGAACGCCGCCGTGGCTATGACGCACCTCCTCTCCTCCACGGTCACCGTAGCGGTGTTGGAGGTCGCTGGCTCGAGCTCGCCAGCCCTCCTTACCTCGGCGCGCACCGTCCACGTACCCTTCTTAGTAACCTTGAAGGCGAAGGAGAAGCTGCCGTTAACGGCGATGACGGGTCGCGTGAAGGTCCTCTCGGGCCCGCTGACTACGATGAGCACCTTAGCCCTCGGGACGGGGGGCGAGATAGCTCCCGAGACCTTTACCGTATCGCCGACGCTCGCCTTTTCCTTGTCTAATGTTATCGTTATCGAGAGTTTAGCCCTCCCAGCCCCCCTACTCACCCTAGTGATCTTAAGCCTCCAGACCGAGTGACCCTCGGTTCCGGCGAACAGGTAGCCCCCCGCGAGCAGCAGGCACCTAACCCTCCTGGTGAGGATCCCCTCCAGTGGCTTTAGCCCTGCTTCTAGGTCGTCGAGGTCCCCGCAGAGGACCCCTGGGTGATCCTCGTCGAACGTGGAGAAGTAGACTACCCTGTTCTCCCAGTCTATCGCTATGTCGGAGTAGACTGCCTGGGGGAGCTGGTACTCCCAGTCCTTAGCGAAGCGCGTGAAGTGGAGGACCTTGCCCTCGACCGTAAGTATTACCATCTCGTCCCCGTGTAGCAGCACGCTTACTGCACGCTTACCCCTGTTGACCTCCCTACACGTCCCGTTAGCGATCACGTATACGCCTCCGGTGGTCCTGGCGTCTGCGAAGAAGTAGCTGTCCGTGTCCCTATTCCCGCCCTTAACGGTGGACACGACGAGCACGCCGTCGAAGTACTTGACGTTGATCCCGGCCTCGCCCTTTGGCAACCCCTCGAGCCGCCTAGCCTTATAGGTCTTTAGGTCTACGACGCTGACGCCATCGTCCATCCTGCCTACGTAGAGCTTATCGCCGACGACTACTAGGTCGAAGCAGGGTCCCTCTAAGATCCTCTTGTACGCCCGCCTATCCCTAGGGTTAGCCTTCAAGGCGTCCGTATCTACCGCGTAGACGCCGTTGCCTACGAAGTCGGAGGGCGGGTACCCGGTGGCGATTAACAGGTCGTACCTGCCCTCGAGCTTCTCGCTAGGGGATGCGGCCCCCCACGCGTAGCCGGGTAGGCCGTAGCCGACATCGCCTATCGTGAAGTCTATACCTTCCTCCCAGCTGTCGCCGAGGTCCCTGCTTATCTGAGTGCCGGACACGCACGTAACGACTAGGTGCCCCTTCCTTAGACCCGACTGGATTAGGGTTATCTTGTTGATGGTGTCAGCGTATATGCCCTTGTAAGACCTCTCCCACGTCCTCCCACCGTCCATAGTCCTCTGGATGTTGTACATGCTAGGCCTCGGGACGAAGGCTATCCTAGCGCCGATACCGTACTTCGTCTTCACGACGTACTTGCGGGGGTCCTCCCCCTCCCTATGCCTTACGATCGCGATTACCGGCGTCCACCCTCGGTTTAGCCTTAGGTCGAGCCACTTTCCATCCTTCCAGAAGCCGACGCCGACGAATGTCTTGACCTCGCCCTTCTCGCCTCCGACGTAGTACAGCGATCCCCGGAGCCCCGTCTCGGTACCTATCCAGAGCCTATCCGGGTTGTAGGGGTCAGGGGCTATGAAGCCGGCGACGTGGCACGTCTTCCCAGGCACCGTGATGTGCTCCCAGCTCCACTCGCCGCCTCTGAGCGAGCCCCTATAGTACCAGTCCCCTATAGTCCCGACGTAGACGCGGTCCCTCTCACGGTCCACGTACACCCTAGTCGTCCTCTTGTTCAGGATCTTCTCCCACCTCCCCGAGGAGAGGTCGTAGGTGTAGAGGCCGGCGTCGCTGCTTGACACGAAGAGGAGCTCCCTACCGCCGAAATCGTCGTCGTAGGCCAGCATGACCACGGCGTGTACGGAGCCCTTCTCTGGCAGCTCGTAGAACCTCAGCCTCCCGCCCCTAAGCTCGAAGAAGCCGTGCTTAACCTCCCTAAAGCCCTTCGCAAGCGCCCCTCTGTTCAGCCTTACGGCGAAGTAGAGGTGGTCCTCGCTAACCGCTATGATCGAGACGACCTCGTACCTAGCCGGCGAGGAGTCGATATCCTCGCTCCCTGTCACGACCCTAGTCCACGTCCTGCCACCGTCGCGGCTCTCCCATATGCCGCAGTTCCCGCCGCCGAATATCACGCCGTCAGCCTCGCTCATCGCGAGGAAGTTGAGGTCAACCCACTCCGGGTTGTATATGAGCTCCCACGTCTCGCCGAGATCCGTGCTCCTCCACACACCCCCAAAGCCGTGAGAGGCAAACAGCACCTGGTCCTTGGTGACGTAGACGAAGTGCATGTCGCCGCCGTCCGGCCCTATACTCTCCCACTCGCCCTCAACGACAACCCCGCCAGCCGGAGGCTTAGGAGCAGCTTTAACGCCCGCTAGAGATAACGCAAGAATCAGCAACAGTATTAGCGATATTCTACACACGGCCACGGTACCGGCTTAAAACATATAAAACTTATGCTTTCGCTAACCCCGAGAGGGGGCGCCGAGGCCCTAGAGAGGCTTGCTAAGCAGCACGGCGTAATGGTCCTAACCGGGAAAGAGGCGAGGACCCTAGCCTAACCCCTTGCAGCTAGCCGCGTTCTCCGAGTCCTAAGCTATACGGCCTTATACGGGCAACCCCTCTAAGCTAACACGGTGAAGGTTACCATCTACCTACCTAAAGTCGTGGTCGAGCTACTCGAGGAGGCTGCTAGCCAGCTGGCTAGGGAGGGAGCTAGGCCCGAGGAGGTTAAGGAGCGCATACTGGTCGGGGCGCTTAAAAGCCTATGCGAGGAGTTCACCGTTAAGTCTGCCGTGAAGTGGCTATTCGAGCG
>CAZAZN010000023.1:0-1750 GCA_964489665.1 uncultured Thermofilaceae archaeon | reverse complement strand
CTGGCCGCCTAGCGAAGCTACGCGGAAGCGGCGCCTATTTCTAGGGCGCCTCCGACTACTGCGCGATGGGGTACAGCATTAGGCCCGCTAGGCTAAGTGACCTACCGAGGCTCGTGGAGCTTTGGAAGGGATTAGTGACGGATCCATCGGCTAGCGACCTCTCGATCCCGCCGTCAGAGGAGAACGTAGCGGCATGGACCGCGTTCGTCGCCGGGATTATCAAGAGGGATCCCAGCCAGGTCCTAGTAGCGGTTAACGACGAAGGGGAAATAGTGGGCTACGTACTCTACATTAAGAAACCCGCTAGCGCCATAAAGAGGAGGTTCAGGTGCGCCGTCATCTACGACCTCTACGTCGTGCCCGAGCACAGGCGCAAGGGGGTTGGGTCCGCCCTCCTGGAGAAGGCGCTCAACCTGCTAGAGGAGGAGGGCGCGGAGTGCGTCGAGCTCAGCGTGTGGGTAGGCAACGAGGCTGCCCGAAGGTTATACGAGAAGTTCGGTTTCGAGGAATACGTTATACGGATGAGGAAGGTGTTAAGGGCTGAGCTGTCGGCGCCCGTTAAAGCCTCCTAACGCTCAGCAGCTCAAACGAGTAGTCCCATTTATCATAGTAGAGGTTGCCGCCGCGCCACTCCACCTCCCCCCGCTGGCTATCGACGGGATCCGAGCGAACGTGCTGCTTCGGTGGATCGAACTGCGCCGATACCTCGATGTTTGCGGCCATGCGGTAGCCCTCTATGCCGCCGAAGTAGAACTGGTTCCTCCACCTCTCGCCGTGCCTCAAGTTCCCGAAGCTGGGGTCGGCGTATAGCCAGCCGTAGGGCTCCACGTAGAACTGGGCCCAGTCGTGCATCCCCGGGCGTAGGGGGAACGTGTACCAGCTTGACTGCCACCTAGCCGGTACCCCGGCTATCCTACAGAGTGTGATGAAGAGGAGCGCTTGCATGCCGCAGTCTCCACGCCTATTCCTAGCGACGTACTCGCTGATGTTATCGTATAGGGCGTAGTCGTGGGCGTAGGTGTAGCGAACGTTGCTGGTAAGCCACACCCATATCTTCTTAGCCTTTAGGTAGGGGTTCTCCTCGCCGTGCACTACCCTTTCCGCGAGCTCCCTCAGGTAGGGGGTGAAGACTATGTGCGGTGGTCTCTCCGAGGTGTAGCGCTGGTAGACCTCTGAGTCCTTATCGTACTCCTGGACCTCGCGGGGATCCACCTCTAAGTAGAAGCCTCGGGATACAAACTCGTACTCGATCCAGCACTCGGCGCCGCACCTCCCCGCCTCAAGCTCAAAGTAGGCAGTCCTCTGCGGATGGTCCTCCGCCGCCACCTTCACCGGCTTAGGCTCGGCGTCCAGCACCCTAACCTCCGGGTGTAGGGGGCATACGCGGGGTAAGGGGATCCAGACCTTTACGATCTCGCCTTCGGGGACCGCGCCCGGCTTTACCCGCACGCCTGCCCTAACGCGGTAGAGCAGCGGAAGGACGTGGCCGCCGCCCACCTCCCTAGCCGCCGCTACGACCTTCTCGACGCGACTCCTAAGAGCGGCCCTAGCTACCTCGCGCGTCTCGTCCTCGCGGCCAACCCTCCTAGCCCTAAGCTCGGGGCACAGCCAGAACATGTTCGGGACGAACCTCCTCAAGACCCTAACTTCGCCGTCAATAACCCTGTGATCGACGCAGCCCCGCCTCACCCATTCCTCGAGCTCCTCCAGCTTAACGTCCGGGATCTCGCGCTTAAGCCTCTCGAGCGCC
>CAZAZN010000022.1:0-24140 GCA_964489665.1 uncultured Thermofilaceae archaeon | reverse complement strand
CCCCTCTCCTCACCCCATCCTCAAAACCTTTTAAGCTCTTAAGCAGTAGGCTACATGGGCCCGCCCGGAGGGCCCGTGACCCCTAGCAAGGGGGCGGGAAGCCTAGCATGGAAGGGCGGCGGCCTTCGGCTCCTCGGGAGAGGATAGCCGCAGGTCCCGGGTTCGAGTCCCGGCGGGCCCGCCACTTCTAGCTGAAGTTTTATATCGTCCTAGGCTAGAGGCAGGTGGTGTTGGCGTTGGCTAAGGAGGTCTACGTATCGAGGGAGGTGGAGATACCCGAGGGGGTTAAGGTCAGCATAGAGGGTAAGAGGGTTAGGGTTGAGGGACCCTTAGGCGTTATAGAGAAGGACTTTAGCCACGCTCACAACATACTGCTAAGGCTCGAGGATAACAAGGTGGTCGTAGAGGCTTACATGGCTAGGAAGAAGGACGTAGCGCTCGTGGGGACGCTGGCCGCGAGGATAAGGAACATGATAGTCGGCGTGCAGCGGGGCTTTAGGTATAAGATGAAGATCGTGTACGCGCACTTCCCGATGAGCGTTAGGGTGGATGAGAAGCGGAAGCTCGTGATAATAGAGAACTTCTTAGGTGAGAAGGGCGTAAGGACCGCTAAGATCGTTGGAGACGTTAAGGTTAGGGTTGAAAAGGACGACGTAATCGTTGAGGGAATAGATATCGACGCCGTAGGGCAGACGGCTGCTAATATTCACCTGGCAACGCACTTAACGGGTAAGTTGAGGAAGAGCCCGCACGGGCGAGAGGGAGGGCCGGGAATCCTCGACGGTATATACTTGTACGCTAAGGAGCACATGAAGTAGGCTACTTCCTATACCTCTTAGGCCTTAAATCCCTGCTCTTGCACCTTCTGCATCTCTCAGCGTCCCAGGCGTTCCTAGCGCCGCACCTCCTGCAGATCTTAACTTTGAAGTGGTGATCGAGCGCTAGCTGCAGCTTGAAGGGATCTCTTATCGGCATACTGCTCCCCTACAGCCCCCGGCACTAGTGGGATATAACCCTTTTCCTCCGAGTTTAGCGTAATGCTTTACGCTCCCACCATCGGCTAAGCTTTCGACGTATGAGCGTAGGGGTTAGGTTCGTTCGCTTCGGATGGAGCAAGGTGGAGCTTGACGTACCTGAGACGTGGAGCTTAGCGGCTGCTGACGTTAAGGGCGATAAGGGGTACTTTAGGCTCGAGGACGAGGCGGTACCAAGACTTGAGGTCTCGTGGAAGTATATACCTTTTCATAAGGCTAAGGGGGTAGAGGAGCTATTTGAGAAGTATAAAGTGAGGTCGAGAGGAGGGTAAGGAAGGCCGCTAAGAAGACCCGAGAGCTAAAGCTGAGGACGCTGCTGAAAGAGCACGTAAGGGTGCTTGACCACGAGGCGGTGCTCTGGATCTCTAGGTTGGCAGGGGGGGTAAACGCCTCGTTAATCTGGTACTGCGACGCGGTCGAGAAAGCGTTCACGGCTAACTTTGCGTTTAAAGCGAGCGAGCGGCACCTTGTGAGCCCTATCGTAAAGCGGGCTTTAGAATCGTTGAAGTGCCACTTTCCCGAGGGGTACAAGGTGTTATGGTCGCTATACGCGGGGCCGATAAAGGTGCCTGAGTACTACAACTTGAGGGCTGTAAGGCTATCGGTCAAGTTCTCGTTTATAGTGTTTAAACACAGGGATAAGGACCTGTACCAAGCGGTATGCTATAGCGGACCGCTAGCATACACCTTGAGCGAGTACGGGGGTTCGGTCAGGAAGTGGCTTGAGAAGCGGGTCTTTAAGGAAGTGGTCGAGCGGATCATTAGGTACGGCAAGCCTAAGAACATCGCGACGGTAAAAGGCGCGGTATACTTCTCTGGGAAGTGGGGCGGCCTTCTCTCAAAGAAGAGGGAGCTATGGGGCGTAGCTTGGGCTAGCGAAGACAGGAACCGCGCATTCGCCTTAATGACCGCGGGCTACTCGCCGTGGATTGA
Source organism: uncultured Thermofilaceae archaeon (assembly GCA_964489665.1). Taxonomy (GTDB): domain Archaea; phylum Thermoproteota; class Thermoprotei; order Thermofilales; family Thermofilaceae; genus CAZAZN01. Next base: position 22,173 of record CAZAZN010000022.1, on the reverse strand, counting down.
GGAGGGGAAAAGTGAGCTAAAAGATCTGCTCGCTCAGCTGGGCTTTTCGTAGGGTGCGGGTCTGGCCATCAAGTAGGCGTCCTCTCCATCGAGGTAGTAGTGCTTTAGCACGGTTACCGGCTTAAACCCTAGCTTCTTGTAAAGGTTTATCGCAGGAGCATTACTTACCCTTACTTCGAGGTAGTATTCGTCCACTCCGTACACCTCGTATAGCGCGCGCATCGCTCTAACCATTAGCTCGGTACCTATTCCCATCCTTCGAACCTCTGGGTTGACAGCCAATGATATTATGTGGCCCTGTAATCCTTCACCTTCCTTAGTGTAAAGTTTACGGCTACGCTCTACCCTACACATCACGTAGCCAACTACTTCTCCTCTCACCTCCGCTACTAAGAAGGCTTTGGGAAAGCTTTCGTAGTGGAGTCTAAAGAAGTACGTGGGGTAGTTTTCGGGGAGGTTCCTTCTGTTGATTTCGATTACCTTGTCAAGGTCTTCTGGCCTAATTTCCCTTACCTTAAACGGCTTCTTTACGGCCATAATCCCACCTGGGCCTCTATCTCCTTTCTACCTTGCTACTTCTATGTGATTAACACACCGAGCTCTAGTAGCGTTCTGTATATTTTATTTACAGCCTCCTTAACTTCCTCCTCCTTCCTAGCGCCAGTACACACTATTTTACCGCTTGAAAATATGAGGAGGACTACTCGCGGCGACTTCATCCTGTAGATAAGTCCGGGGAACTGCTCCGGCTCGTACATAGCGTTCTCGAGCAGGTATGCGGCTTTTTCTAGGTCTACGAGAGCCTTCAAATTAGCGCTAGCTACGATGTTCTGGATCTCGATTATGGGTTCCCCCTTAATCTCTATACCGTGGCTCTTCAGGAGCTTTATTATATTCTTAACGGCTTTATATACTTCACTCTCAGACTTAGCACCTGTACAGACCATCTTACCGCTAGAGAAGATTAGCGTAGCTGTCTTAGGCTTATTAAGCCTAAGCACTAATCCCGGGAACTCTCGGATCCCAGGCCTTCACGGCCTGGGATGTTCCGGGCTGTACTCCGCGTTAGGGACTAGCTCAGCTATCTTCTCGAGATCCAATTTCTGGTTAAGAGTTACTGACGCCACTACATTCTGAATCTCGTAAGTTGGCTTAGGAATGGCCTATCACCCCTCCCTCCACCCTTATAAGGGGGGTTTAAAAGCCCGCTTATAAACCCTTTTTTAAAGCATCTATGCTCATCTACCCAAAAGCCCTTCAACCATTAGTTTAAATACACCTAGATACGGTACTACTAGAACTACTTTTCCCTTTACTTGGCTAAGCTTTACAGGCGGTATGTCATGAGCTATATTTGCATCGCCCTTAGTGATAAAGGGGCCCTTCGGTCCCTCGATTTCTACCACCCTATGCACTATTAATTTTCTACCATATTTAGTGTAAACTATTACATCTCCGATGGCATACTCGTTTGAACCTCCGTAGACTACGATTATATCCGCTATGTGAAGGGTGGGTTCCATGCTCCAGCTAGATACTACAGCGAGGGGTATGTCCGTTCTCAAGGGTATAGATAGGAGGAGCTGGATGTTTAGGGAGGCTAGTATTAGCGCTAGGATTAGCAGAGTTGAGAGCACGTCCTTTAGGCTCAACTCCCTCGCCCTTAAGCGGTTTACCAGAGAGGATTAAGAACTATTCGCCGTACACTAGCCTAGCTGCGAACGGCTTGTAGGGGTATAGGAGGGGATGCGCAAGCTATATATAGAAGCGATAGTTCGTGAGAGCCGGGACCTAGTATGGCTACCGCGCAGGCTATACCCGTACTAGTCTTAAAGGAGGGAACTACTAGGACCACGGGCAGGGATGCTAGGAGGTCTAACATCTATGCTGCGAGGGTCATAGCCGATGCGCTGGCTTCATCGCTAGGACCTAGGGGGATGGATAAGCTTCTCGTAGACTCGTTCGGGAACGCTACGATAACGGGCGATGGAGCTACGATACTGAAGGAGATGGAGGTTCAGCACCCGGCCGCTAAGATGCTTGTAGAGGTCGCTAAGGCTCAGGATGACGAAGTGGGCGACGGCACGACCTCGGTAGTCGTTCTGGCCGGGCAGCTACTGGCTAACGCGAGCGAGCTGCTAGACCAGGAGATTCACCCGACGATAATAACCGAGGGCTACGAGAAGGCGATGGAGGAGGCGCTTAGGATAGTCGACGAGATAGCTGAGCCCGTAGATCCCAAGGACCCAGAGGTGCTTAAGCGAATCGCTATGACGGCGCTTAGCAGCAAGGTAGTTGCCGAGTACAGGGAGTTCCTAGCGGACCTCGTGGTTAAGGCGGCTCTAAAGGTCGTTGAGGAGAAGGACGGTAAGTACAACCTGTCGTTAGATGACATAAAGGTCGAGAAGAAGAAGGGCGAGTCCCTAAGCGAAACCATGCTCGTCGAGGGCATAGTCCTCGACAAGGAGGTCGTGCACCCCGGCATGCCTAAGAGGGTCGAGAACGCTAAGATCGCGCTCATAAACGCTCCCCTCGAGATTGAGAAACCCGAGTGGACCGCTAAGATCAGGGTAACCGATCCAGAGCAGCTCAAGCTCTTCCTCGAGGAGGAGTCGAGGCTGTTGAGGGAGATGGTTGAGAAGATTAAGGGGGCTGGTGCTAACGTGGTTTTCTGCCAGAAGGGTATTGATGATCTTGCTCAGTACTACCTTGCTAAGGCCGGTATACTGGCTGTTAGGAGGGTTAAGAAGAGCGATATGGAGAAGCTCGCTAGGGCTACTGGCGCTAAGATAGTAACGAACATCGAGGACATCTCCCCAGAAGCCCTAGGAACCGCCAAGCTAGTAGAGGAGAGGAAGGTAGCAGACGAGAAAATGGTATTCGTAGAAGGATGCCCCAACCCGAGAGCAGTCACCATACTCGTTAGAGGCGGTGCGGAGCACGTAGTCGATGAGGCTGAGAGAGCGATTCACGACGCCCTATGCGTCGTGAGGAACGTGATAAGAGAGCCTAAGATAGTCGCTGGCGGAGGCGCCGTCGAGATAGAGGTTGCCCTAAGGCTAAAGGAGTTCGCTAAGAAGCTACCAAGCAAGGAGCAGCTTGCCGTAACCATGTTTGCGGAGGCCCTTGAGAGCATTCCGTCGATACTAGCGCAGAACGCTGGCCTAGAGCCGGTTGACGTCCTGGCCGAGCTTAAGAAGAAGCACGCCGAAGGAGAAAAATGGGCAGGGATAAACGTATTCTCCGGTAAAGTGGAGAACATGATGAAGCTGGGCGTTATAGAGCCGGCCAGCGTTAAGAAACAGGTATTCAAGTCCGCCACCGAGGCGGCGATAATGATACTAAGGATCGACGACATCATAGCCGCCGCGCCGCCGAAGGAGAAGAAGGAAAAGGAGAAGGAGAAGTCTTCTGAATTCTAAAAGCGAACCTTTTTCTTTTAGTCCATATGTTTAAATAGCCTTACTTCTGAGACCATGCGATGAGTTCCTCAGAAGGTGAAAGGTTTAAGATCAGAATAGGCCCTCCCTGGCTCACTAAGTACGAGCGGGCTCGAATTATAGGCGTTAGAGCCCTACAGATAGCGCTAGGCGCTCCGGTCCTAATTCCCGTTAAGAAGTATAACCTAAAGGACCCGATCGAGATAGCAGAGAAGGAGTTAGAGCTTAAGGTCCTGCCTATAATCATCCGTAGATGGACGCCGAGTGGAGACTACCAAGACATTCCGCTTAAGTACCTAGAGGTTAGGAGAACTTCACCCCTTTAACTCAACCTTCACGTCACCTTCGTTCGTAATTGTGATTTCGATCAAATCTCCTATGCTAGGCTTTCTGACGAGCCTATCCCACTCATCCTCAGTTAAGTAAAGGGTAGCTCTGGGAATCCTGATCCTTCCACTCATCCCTGGTATCGGCATAGACTTCAGCACTTGGGAGATTATGGGCGCTATCTCTCTGCTTAGCTCGTTAGCGCTACCATGTTGCACTATCACTGGTCCTGGAACCTCCCGCTCCTCTGTTACGTCTATCTTAACTATCTTCTCTCCCCAGGGATTATCTACTAGGGATATGTTAGTCACTACGGCTCTAAACTTCACACCCCCGACCATCTCGGAGGTCTTAGCCCTTATGGGTAATAAAGGCTCTTCCTCGCGTGTGAGGTTATATAAATGGGCCATGGAAGAGTAACTGGGGTTAAACATGAGCGAGTTCAGCTTTGACGAGTGGTTCAGGAGAACCCGTAAGTTCTTCGAGGAGATAGATAAGCTCTTTGATGAACTCGTGCGTGAAGCAATGGCGTTCGAGCGCTTTGAGGAGAGAGGCCCCGGCGTGAGGAGGAGGATCTACGGCCCCTACTACTACGGCTTTTCGGTTACGATAGGACCTGACGGGGTTCCCAGGATCCGTGAATGGGGCAACATCAAGCCGGGGATAAGGCCAATCATTAGCGATAGGATTGAGCCCTTCACGGATGTTAGGGAGGAGGAAGATAAGGTAATGGTAATCGTTGACATACCTGGCGTTGAAAAGGAGGATATAAACGTGGAAGCAACTGAAAACGAGGTCGTAATCTCTGCGGAAAGGGGTGAGCGAAAGTACTATAAAGTCGTGAAGCTGCCGGCTAAGGTTAAGCCGGAAACCGCTAAGGCACAGTACAAGAACGGCGTATTGACGGTAACCATAGAGAAGGTAGAGAAGGGTAAGAAGGGTAGGGGCGTTAGGATAAAGGTCGAGTAGTCAGGTCAGAAGAGGGAAAATGATTTAAGAGCCTTAATACTGCCTTCAAGGCCGAAAGGTGTTAACATGAGCGTGCAGGAAGGTGTCATACTAGTAGGGAGCAAGAACGTCATGAACTACGTCCTCGCCACCGTAATACAGTTCAACCAGGGCGCCCAGCGAGTCATCCTAAGGGCTAGGGGCAGGGCCATCTCTAGAGCGGTTGACGCTGCCGAAATAGTTAGGACCAGGTTCCTACCAGACCAGGTCGAGATTAAGGACATCAGGATCGGCAGCGAGAAGGTGGGAGAGCCAGGCAAGGAGAGGATAGTCTCGACGATAGAGATAGTTCTGGAGAGAAAGGCCTAAACGACAAAAACTTATTCAAAAATTTTAGTTTTTGCTAATCCATCCACATCTTATACACTAAAATCCATAAAGCTATAGGTAAGGCTAGAACTATAGCGAGAAGCTGTAGGTTTCCCTTACTCGGCGAGGTTATCGCAGCGGTTGCAGCGAGTGATATGATAGCTATGAGTGCGTACGTGATAACTTTAAGCGTAAGTAAGCGAACTTTTAACTTAGCTTTCCTTAAGAGGATCATCGTAGCTAGTATGAAGGCAGTCGTTAACAGGGCTCCTAGGAGAGGTGTGCTTAACAGATTATCCACCCGCCCGTTTCACGCCCACTTTACGTACATGTTGATGAACGGCGGTGGCTCAGCTAAACTTACTATGGGAACACCTATCCATCCATGCCTCGTGCCTTCTGACACCTCAACTCTCTCACCGTTCTCGTCTACTTTTACTAGAACATAATTACCTTTAAGCTTTTCCACGAGTTCTATATAGTAAAATACTGGTAGACCATAGTATTTGTAAAAGTCCCTTAGGACTACTAACAGTCCATAAACGTGACTTTTCTCAGTTCTAAAGTGGAGTATATGGGTGGAGTGCCCCAGCATAGCTATTGACGACGCTAGCCTAGCTAGGTCGTTTAAGCTTCTAAGCTTAATACAAACGACTTTGTATTCGAGCGCACGGACTTCCTGGACCATTAAGCTCCCCTTTCGACGATAATAATAGACCCTTTAGGTAGCTTTTCTAGAACCTCTAATCCCTCCTCCACCTTGCCCGCAAGCACAGCGTGGTACGGCGGCTTAGCTCCCTCTTTAAGGACAATGCCTATGCTCTTAGCGGAAGGAAGCAGTACTATGTCTCCCCTAGACAGCCGCGGGGCTCGCTTTTCAACCCTTAAGCTCAGCGTGAGAGGTAGGTATGCTAAGTCCTTACCCATAAAGAACAGGGTGCTCGTAAGCGGTAGCGAGGATACTAAGCTCTGGAAGTTTAGGGGTATCCAGCTCCGCCTGATGTAGCCTTTAGCAACTACTTTGCCGCTCGTCGTCTTGAAAGTTACAATAACCTCCCCCATGCGCATTCACTTTGAACCCTTGTTGAGTTGTAGGTCTCCGCTACTGTCATAAGCTTATTTCTCGTCTAACGGGTAGACGCTAATATATTGCTGCCCGAAGATAGCTAGGGGTTAGCGCGTAATGAAAGATCCTAGGGAGGAGTTGAAGAGGCTTGAGCGGCGTCGCCGAGAGCTAGAGGCTGAGTTCGAGAGGCTTAAGGCGCTACTCGATGCGGGGGAGCTGAGCGCGGACGAGTACGAAAGGAGGCGTAGGGAGATCGAGAGAGAATTTATCGAGGTTATGGATAGGATAGCACAGCTTAGGTTCATTGTGGGTGGTTGGATATGGCGATAAGCGAGTATCGAAGGAAGTACGCTTACGGCGAAGACTACGGTACTAGCTACTTCAAGTTCGGGCCTATAGCTGAGAAGCCGGAGGTGATAGAGAATAGGGGGCTTTTCCTAGAGGAGGTTAGCAGCGTGGTCTTGAAGATCTTCGGCGTAACGAAGAAGGTGGTAGTAGGCCCCGACGTTTCAAGGTACATGGGATCCATAGAGGACGTCTCTAGGTACCTCGTTTACCCAATGAAGGACGGGCTCGTGGATAGGAACGATGAGAGAGCGTGGAGGGTGCTCTACGAGATAACGAGGTACGGCTTTGAACGATTTCTCCCTGCCGGCAAGAGCGATTTCCAGGGCTTCTACGTAACGGCTGCGCTTTCAGCGATAGCCCCCGACTACATGTACGAGCGTATCTTCGACATACATGTAAGGATAGACGAGGAACTTAAGGCCGTTAAAGCGGTAACTATCATCCCCCAGCCCTTAGCCGTCGCCATCGCGCAGAAGAGCGTTACGTGCGTAGTAGTGGAATCCGGTCACGGCAACACTCAGATAACTCCTATCTCAATGTACCCTATTAGAAGAGCCATAGTCTCGCTAAACAGAGGCGGAGCGGAGGCAGATGCCATAGCCGCAGAGATCTTAAAAGACCTCGGGTATGGCGATAGAGCTTCAGAGGAGAAGTTCGTGAGGATGTTTAAGGAGGCCGTAGGACTTATCCCAAGGGATCTCGACGAGGCGATAAAAAAGGCTAAGGAGGATCCCGAGAGGTTTAGGGCTAGGTTTAAGATACCAGGTACTAGGATAGAGATTGACATGGGAGCTAAGTCGTGGATGAGGTTCCTTATTGGCGAGATAATATTTAATCCCGAGCACGAGATCTTCGAGAGCTTCTATAGCAAGGGAATGCCTAGGCCTCGGGACACGATCCTAGGAGATGAGAGGATTCGTGGAACGATGCCCCTCGGAGAAGCTATAGAGAGAGCCGTGTCAAAGACCTCGATAGAGCTCCAGCCGCAGCTATTCCGCAAGATAATACTGAGCGGTGGAAACTTCGCGTGGAGAGTTCCTAAGGGCCTGGAAGACGTAGCCGTAGACGCGGCGACCAAGGTTAAGTTACAGCTATCGAGCATGGGCATTAACGCCAACGTTGAGCTAGCAAGTGATCCCATGTACTCGGTATGGAAGGGAGCTATCGTCTACAGCCTAGCCGTACCCGACGACAATAAGTGGAGCTGGGAGAAGCGCGAGGGCTGGTACATGAGGGGGGTGCACTACTAGCTCGGAAACCTAATAAGGGCTACCATGTAAGAACAAAAAGGGAAGGCGTGAGGATGTCTGCGCGCTCACTTCTACTATCGAAGATCAGGGACTACTTCGCCGAGAGAGAGTGGAAGGAAGTGAGTAGCCCCGAGTACGAGAGTCTTAAGAAGTTTTTCGACCTAATAATGCAAGACGGTAATAACATAGTGGCTATAAAGCTAGTATTCGCCTTCAGCCCCTCAGCATTAAACGAGCTTCGAGACCTTGTAGGTAAGTGCCTGAATGTAGCCTACGGGAAGGTAGATAAGATATATATTGCGGTATGTGGAGCTAAACCAGTTAGTCTGCTTAATTTAAAGAACTCCTTTCTCTCAGGAGGAGTAGGGCTGTTAATAGTTCATGAGGACGGTCGTGTGGAGGAGAGGATATATCCACGCGCCCTAAGAGAGGACCTTAAGATATTCGTTTCTGGCAAGGCTGTAGAAGAGCTTAGGTCAGCGCTTGAACAGCTTAAGGTAAGGGTGCAGGCTCTAGAGGCTAAGATTAGCGGGTTAGAAGAGCTAAGGGCTGGAGAGCACGAGAAAGCGATGCTAGCGGTAAGCGACCTAGCTAGGAGGGTTGAGAAGCTAGAGGATAAAGTATCAAGGCTTTTCCAGGAAGTCGAGAGGTTAAAGAGGTCCTATTACCAGCGCGTTACAGCCCGTGAAATGGAGACGCCTGTAAGCTTAACCGAAAGCTCAACGAGTGAGGCCGAGGGACTACCCAGCTTTGTACAAGGTAATCCCTGGCTCAGCCTCCTCTCTAAGCGCACTGGCTGAAAGGGGGCTTAGTTGAGCGAGGATAGCTTCAGTAGATCAACGCTTAACGCGATACTCAAGGTAGCTGAAGCTAAGTTCAGGGACGACCCCGAGCTACTCGGGATGATTAGGGAGGTTGTAAAGCGGTATAGGGATGGAGGTAGCCGCGCAGTCCGTAGCTACATTAAGTCATTAGTAGAAGGTGAGGTAAGTGCTGCTGCTAAGGGAGATAGAAGTCGAGGGATTTAGGGGTATTAAAAATAAGGTAGCATTTAAGGTTGAGAAGCCGCTAGTCGTACTCCTCGGACCAACAGGCTCTGGAAAATCCTCAATCCTTAGAGCGGTCGAATTCGCTCTGTTCGGAGCTACGCGTGAAATCAGGAAGAGGCAGCTGAAGAAAAGTGATTTGTTGAACGACCTATCGAGTGAGGCACGCGTAAGGTTAACGTTAGCCGCCGAGGATGGAAAGGAATACTCGCTAGAGAGGAGTATAAAGAGGAATGGAATATTTAAGTTAAAAATAATAAAAGATAGGGAGATTTTAGAAGGATTGGAAGCTGAGAGGTTTCTCTCAGATGTTTTAGACGTTACGTTTGACGAGTTCATAAATAGGTTCTCGGTAGATAGCTTTACTCTACAATCCCTCATCTACGGTCCTCCCTCCACGAGGAGCTCGTTGCTAGATAGGCTGTTCGGGCTCGAAGCTCTCGAAAGAATCTTCCGGTCCATACAGCTAAGGGACCTAGACAGCAAGTTAGGAGAGGTTAAGGGTAGGATATCGCTTCTAAAGATGGAGCTAGTGGAGGCGCCCTCTAGCGAGGAAGTACTCAGTGAAAGAAGGAGAATTGAGGGAGAGCTGGAGGAGCTATCACGAGAGATCGAGCGCTTAAGCATCGAGAAGGAGAACCTTGAGAGGAGACTGGACGAGATGGGGGCTAAAATGTCCAAGTACCACGAGCTCAAGGGAGAGGAGCAAAAGCTAGTTTCATTAATAAACTACTATAAGGAGACGACTGGTAGGTACCCGCGAGGTAAAGTTGAGGTCTTAGCGCTGGCTGAGGCGCTAAAGGCTGAAGTTGTAGATCTCCTAAGGGAGTTACTGCTAGAGGCCGAAGCTAAGAAGTTAGAGGATATCGAGGTTAGTGAGGACAACCTTGGAACGCTAGCTGAAGCACTAGAAGCCGCTATACTTAGGGCTGAGAAGGAGAGAGAAAGGCTACTGATAGAGCTTAGCGAGCTTAAGGGAGAGCAGGAGTACCTTGAGCGGTACGTTAAGGGTCTCGAGAAGGAGGTAGCTAGCCTAGAGGTTGAGATCGAGGCTTTAGAGGAGTACGAAAGCCGGTACGAGGCTCTCAGAAGTAAGTACGGATCTGAAGACGAGCTAGAGAGGGAGCTAACTAAGCTGAGGCTCTCTATTGCCGAGGCGGAGGAAAGGCGGTTTAAATCAAGCTGCATCGCTAAGCTCGGGAGCGAGTTACTTAAGGACGTTAATAGGCGCGGTAGATCAAAGTGTCCCGTATGCGGCACCGATGTTAACAGCCAGGCGCTAGCCCGGCTACAAGCCTTAGTCTCCAGCGCAGTAAAGGAAGTAGAGGGGCGGGGTGAGGGGGTAGTAGCTGAGCTGATGCGAAAGTACGAGGTCCTTGAAAGGGTACTGGGCGAGCTTAGGGAGCTTAAGGCTAAGGTCAGCGAGCTCGAAGTTAAGAGAGCTAAGTATAACGCGCTAAAGGCGAGGTACGAGGAGAAGGCTGGCGAGCTTAAGGCCCTTGAGGAGACGATAGAGGAGAGTAGGCTAAGGTTAGAGGGCGTTAGCGCTCAGGTGAAGGCTTTAAAGAGAAAGCTCGCCGACCTCAGGCTTGCATTAGCGGGGCTCGAAGCCTTAAGGAAGGTAGAGGCTTACAGGGCTAAGCTAGAGGAGGTTAGGGCTAAGATTAGGGCGCTAGGATTTAGCGAAGAGAAGTTTAAGGTCCTAGAGGAAAGGGTATCGAGGATTAAGGATAAACTCTCTAATCTAAAAGTTAAAGAGGCGGAATTAAAACACGAGCTTAAAGATCTTGAGGAAAGAGCTAGGAGAAGGAGGAGGCTTGAAGCTAGGCTAGAGCGAGCTAACGCCGAGCTTAAGCGCCTGCTGTCGCTCCGCGAGAAGCTACTAAAGCTGAAGAATTCGTTTAGAATACTACAGGCCGAGGTTAGGGAAAGGGCTCTAGTGAGCATTCGCAGTCGGATGAACGAGGCTTTTAGTAAAATATACGTTCATGGAGACTACGACGCGCTTGACATCCGAGTTCTCAGGAGGGAGACTACGCCGTCCGGCTACGAGAGGAGTATATACGAGCTATACGCGAGGAGAGCTGTAGATGGCAGCTGGGTACCTGTATCAACTAGGCTAAGCGACGGGCAGAAAATGGTCGTAGCCTTCTCACTCCTTATAGCGCTTAATAGGCTCTACCCTAGCAACGTGGGCTTCATTCTCCTCGACGAGCCGCTACCTAACGTCGACTTAACGGTAAAGTTGGCGGTGATAGACTTATTAACAGAGCAAATCCCGCAGGTACTACTAGCTACTCAGGATGAGGCTCTAGCTAGGGCGCTCGAAGCTAAGGCTCAGATTATAAGGTTAAGTCATCGTACCGCTTAATAGGGAGGGCTTAACTAGAGCCTTGCTGAACCGTGCTGAGGGTCTGGAGCACTGAAGGGTGATGACGTTTTGAAGAGAATATCCGTGCGCCTACCTAGAGATCTGTACATAGAGGCTAAGGACCTAGTTAGGCAAGGCTACTTCAGCAGCCTATCGCAGCTCATAAGGGAGGCTGTCATAGATTTCGTCGAGAAATGTAAGAGGAATGAGCTTATTGTGGAAGAAAGCAGATAATAACGGCACTAACCCTTTGCGCAAGGGGGTTTGATGAGCGAAAGCGCTGTAAGGGAGGTAAGGAGGCCTAAGCTAGAGCTGGTAAAGACCGGCATAGAGGGGCTTGACGAGATAATAGGAGGTGGGCTAATAAAGGGGAGGACGTACCTAGTCGCTGGCGAGACCGGCACGGGGAAGACCATTTTCTCCCTAAACTTCCTAATATATGGAGCCCTACACGGCGAGCCAGGCGTATACCTCCTCGTAGACGAGGACTACGAGGATCTCATAGCTGGCGCGCATGCCTTCGGCTGGGACTTAGAGGTCCTAATTAACAATAACATGCTCTCCGTATTAACGCTACTACCCGACTTCGTCGAGAAAATGAAGGATAAGCCCATAGACACCATAGTAAGGTCAATAGTGTACAATATAGCATCTGAAGCTAAGAGGATAGGTGCTAGAAGGCTGGTAATAGACCCTGTTGCACCGCTTATACTGGGGGAGAGCGACATATCGTGGGTGAGGGAGTACATAAGGAGTTTACTAATAAACATAGAGAAGACTATCGGAACTACGAATATCGTTACGTCGGAAATACCAACCGGTAGCAACCAGTTAAGCAGATTTGGCGTAGAGGAGTTTTTAGCTGCAGGAGTATTTGTTCTTAAGCTGGAGGAAAAGGATGGTGAGTTTAGGAGGACGTTGATTATAAGGAAGATGAGGTGGAGACCAGTACCGCCATCAGCCTATAGGTTTGAGATCGTTAGCGGAAGGGGCATCGTCGTAAAGGAGAGGATCGGGTTAAGAGCTAAGAAAGCATGAGGTCAGCTCTGGTGTCTCAGGGCATAGCCCCAAAGCGGGGCTCCCCATTACCAGCCCACATCACCCCTAGGAGGAGGCACCTTCCGAGCTTTAAAACCTCGTTCTCGGAGCGCTTTATATTATGAAGTACGCAAGGTAATTATGGGGAAGTAAGTGTCTGAACACTATTGCTACGTCAAAGTCCATAGGAGGCAAGGCGAAGTGATAGTTGCTATTTGTGACGAAGAGCTACTAGGAAGAGTATTAGAGGAGGGCGAGCTTAGGCTTGAGGTCTCAAGGGATTTTTACGGAGGTAAGCGCGTACCTATATCGCTTATACACCAATTCATAAGCGAGGGAACCGTAATTAATCTCATAGGTAATAAGGTGGTTCGTGAAGCGTCTAAACGCAATAAATTAATATTAGATGTAGCGATAAAGGTAGGAGGAGTTTTACATGTACAAATATACAAATAGATGGGTCGAGAAAGGTTCATAAAGACGGTGTCCGTGTCCCCCAGCGTGAAAGGAAGGTTCTGCCCTCTGTGCGGTAAACCTGTTGAGAAGTTGATAGAGGGAATGTGTGAGGATTGCTATAAGCTAGAGCACCCTCTCCTTGTTATACCCCAGGAGCCTATCAAGATCCAGGTTTGTAAGGTGTGTGGAGCATATAGGTTAAAGGGCGCTTGGAAAGTGCCTAAGAGCGCCGACGTGCTGGCTGAAGCTGCTGTCGAATGCGTGCGCAGGAAGCTAAAGTCTCAGGGTGAGATAAAGCGCGTTGACATCGCTATTACGCGCATTAGGGGGTTAAAGGCCGAGGTTCTAGTGAGGGTTAGGGGTCGAGCCAGTAGCGAAATTAACGAGTATTACGATCAAGAGTTTAATTTAACGGTTAAGTACGAGTTTGTAGTATGCCCTAACTGCTTCGGCGTTAAGGCTAAGCGTGAAGTGGCTAGGGTGCAGATAAGGGCTCTTGGGAGGCATTTAACGATGAGCGAAGTGAGGATGATAAAGGCTGAAGTCGAGCGAAAGCTTCAGGAATTATTCTCAAGAGATAGGGCGGCTACACCTATTGAGGTCGAAGAGCTAGAGGGGGGAATAGACTATAAGTTTGCGTCAAAGAGCGTTGCGAGGGCCTTAGTAGCTGCGCTTCAAAGGGCCTTTCCAGTGGAAGTTCTCGAGACACATAAGGACATGGGCATGGATAGGCGCGGAAGAAAGGCCACGCGAGTGACCTATAGAGTACTGTTCCCGCCTTTCAGAGAGGGCGATGTTGTAGATTTGGGGGGAAGGCTGCTCTTCGTAGAGGAGGTTAGGGGTAGGGACGTAAGGGTTCTGTCCTTACCTTCGCTTAGAGAAGAGCGTATTAGGATAAAGGGTAGGATGCTTAAGCGCTTTAAGGTAGTGGCTACTAGGGAAAGCCTCGTACCCTGCATTATACTATCCCTTGATGCCCCTCACGTTCAGGTCTTAGACTTAAGCAACTATGAGGTTAAGGAGGTGCTCGTGGGCTCTATCCCTGGATGGGTTAGAGAGGGGGGTAAGGCTGGGCTAGTTAAGGTGGGAGAAGAGGTGTACATGGTTCCTTTCCCGGCGTAGCTAAGGGGATATTTATAAGCGGTAGCGGCGCGTTATCACCCGCATGGGGGGAAGGAGGAAGCGAAGAAGGGAGGAGGAGCCTGAGGAGATACCGCTACCTGGGCAGATCGAGGGTACTATGCTCGGCATAATACAGCAGTTCTTAGGCTATGATAGGGCGAGGGTGCTATGCGTTGACGGCAAGGTGAGGCTATGCCGCATACCGGGTAAGTTGAAGAAGCGGATGTGGATGAGAGAGGGAGACGTAGTACTTGTAGCGCCTTGGGAGTTTCAGTACGATAAGAGGGGAGACATAATCTACAGGTACAATAGCTCGGAGCTCCAAAGGCTAGAGCGAATGGGGCTACTGGAGGAGCTTAAGAAACTACTGGAAGTAGAGTGACGGATCTTCGCCTGTTAGTTCTCTGAAGAACTCCCTAGGATCTCCCGTGTCAACTCCTAAGCGCCTAAAGTAATGAAAGATGTTCCTTATGTCTCTCGCTAAGAATTCGAGAGCGTGGGGGTGACTTACTAGGACAGCCGACCCCCAATCTATTATAATGAGCTCGTCATCGCGCACCATGATATTGTACTCCGAGAGGTCGGCGTGTACGAGATCGGCATCCCTGTATAGGCGCTCAATGTAGTCTTTAATTACCGAGAAGGCCCTTGCTGGGTTACTGAGAGAAGTCTCCTTTAATAGCGGTGCGGGACGCCCTCGCTCGTCCCCACTTATGAACTCCATAACTAGCACGTTCTCCCTATAGGCATAAGGTTTAGGCACCCTCACTCCAGCTTTATAAGCCCTTAACAAGTTCCTATACTCCTTAGAGCACCAGGCTCTGACCATGTCCCTTATCCTACGCCCCATCCTTTTAAACCGTGGATCGCCCTCTATGTACTTAAGCCGCCCTCTCCGGAACTCAGCCGTCACTACTAGGAATATCTTAACGGCTAAATCGCCCTCCGCTCCTTCGGCCCAGTAGATCCTGGCCTCCTTCCCAGAAGCGACAGCTCCGTGAACCACACGTATAACGCCAGTCCTTATTAGATGGTAAAGGGCCATAAGCGTCGGGTAGTCAAATACTTCCTCAACTATCTCGAAAAGCCTAGAGTCCTTTATCCTCTTCTCGGATTTAATCCTCCTAATCGCTTCAACCTTTTCCTCCCACTTCTCCATTCAGGAGATGCCTAGGCCTGGCGTTTAAAAAGGGTGTTTAAAGGATATCTGGCTTCTCGCCTGCCCTACGAATTTAAAAAAGGGCCGTGCTCTAACCAGGTGGTGCTATGCCGTGGAGGGGCGTTTTCCCGTCCCTGTGCGACCTGAGAGGATCGGTGTCATCATAGGGAAGGGAGGGCGTAACAGGAGGGCCCTCGAGGAGGCGTTTAACGTCAAGCTGGAGGTAGACTCGAACAGCGCGACGGTGTACATCGTTCCTAAGGAGGAGACTACGCCCTATAACGTCATGAGAGCTAAACAGGCGATAGTCGCCATATCGTTGGGGTTTAGCGTGGACGCCGCGCTGAAGCTTAGCGACGACGCATACCATCTAGAGATCATAAACCTAAAGGACGTAACGAAGCACGAGAGGGATCTACATAGGATAAAATCTAGGATAATAGGGGCGGAGGGGAAGGCTAGGAAGATGATAGAGGACATGGCGGAAGTGGAGATGGTGATAGGGGATAGGGAGGTAGGGATCATAGGTGAGTACGAGAACGTTAGAGTTGCGAGGGAGGCTATTGAAATGCTGATAGCAGGTAAGAGTCACCAGACGGTATATAGGTACCTGAGGAACGCTAGGAGGGAGCTAGAGAGGAGGAAGGCCCAGCTCTGGCAGGAGTGGAGGCCCTTTACGTAACGTTTATGTCCCTCATTACGCGATCTTACCGCGGCGCGGGGGTGCCCGAGCCAGGTTAAAGGGGGCGGACAGGCTCTGCCCCCGCTCTCAAGATCCGCTGGCGTAGGCCTGCCCGGGTTCGAATCCCGGCCCCCGCACCAATCCTAGAGCCTAGGCCTTAGCTCGATGCTAACGCCAAGTCGCCTGCCCAGCCTCTCTAACTTCTTCCTAGGTTTACCGAGCATGTAGTTATAGAATTCCGCGTCAACCAGCACGATTACCCTACCCTCCTCATCCACCTCGATGTCCATGCTGTCGTCGGGTATGTAGCGCCTTAGTAGGTTAATTATCGAGGCGCGCACCCTACTCTCCCTAGCAATTGTCCTATGGCGCTTAATGGGTACAACGAAGGTCCTCTCGCCGAAGACGTAGAGCTCATACTCGGGTTCTCCGGTTAGGAAGTCCTTAACCACTACTACTGGCCTCGCCAATTCTGCCTCGCGAAGTCCATGGGGCACCTTGACCACAGTCTCTAACGCGTATACCTTGGTGACCTTACCCTCCTCTATGAAGATGACCGTATCGACGATCGAGGGTATCATTCCCAGCTCTACCCTCCCTATAAACCTCTGAATCGCGTCAATGGGGCTCGTAGCGTGGACTACCCCCACCATCCCTACGCCGGCCAGCCTAAGATCTGCGTAGAGCTGGAAGTCCTTAGTATCCCTCATCTCGTCGAAGAACGTGTAGTCAGGCCTTGAAAGTAGAAGGACGTCGTGCAGCTCCTCTGATGTGGCATAGGTCTTAGAGTACTGCGTTATCTCGCTAGGTAGCTGCATATCCCTGGGGGATTCGATGGTCTTAACGACCTTGCCCTTCCTGTGGTAGTACTCAGCGAGGGCCTGGGCAAACGTGGTCTTACCCATGCCCGGTGCGCCTGCTATCAAGATTCCTTCAGCCTGCTTCTCAAGCCTAGCTATCAACTTGCTCGGCAAGTTATAGTCCTCGAGCCTAAGCTTTGCAACAGGGCGTACAGCGGTTATCTCGATGCCGTCAGAGAAAGGCGGACGCGTTATGACGATCCTATACTTCTCTAGCTGAACTATGGTCGAGCCTGGCCTCTCCACCTCGATAAAGGCATTAGGCGACGACCTTACCTTCTCAACTATCTGCCTTACTATCTCCTCTAGCTCCTCCTTAGTCATCGGCTTCTCTCTTAAAGTTACGAACTTCCACCTACCCGGAAGTCCAACCTTAGCGTAAGGCTTAACGCCTTCCTTTAAATGTACAGACATCGTGTTTTCTGTGAAGAACTTATCTAAGATAAACTCGTCAACTTTATCGGGTTTCAGGTAAAGTATATCTATGCCTAGAGCCTGAGCGGCCTCGAACGATATCTTATCAGAAGTAATGAGGGTAGCGTTCCACTCGAGCGCGAGGTCTCGGATTAAGCTATCTGGATCGATATCTCGCGTTAGAACCCTGTAGCCCGAGGGAAGCTCGTTCGTCAGCTCCAGCTCTACTTTACCATCTAACTGGCTCACAGTCTCTCTGAGTAGCTTCAGCTCCCTAAGACCCGTAAGTCCTCGGCTACTACCCTCTCTAGCCAGCTTTTCGAAGAACGACACTAGATGTGTGTGGATAACGAGCTTACCCTCTAGCTTACCCTCCCCTACCGCCTCGCGGAGGGTACCCCTAAGTAGGGAACTCGTATCTGGAAGGTATACCTTTTCACACGCTACCTTAGCTAACATCGCCACCACTTAAGCCCATGAGGCACCCTTTCCTCACTTTTTAAACCCTTCGCTCCGAGATCCTTTTCCCGAGAGCTACCCTATGTATTGGCGTATTACTACTGCAATCCTCCTAGCGGAGCTATCTACTGCCTTGAAAGCTGAGGGAGCCTACCTTAACGTGAGCGGAGGCGACCTTAGCGCGCTCCCCATATACAGGAACTACGATGAGCTGAAGTTTATCGTAGTATCGACGATCATGAACCTGATTAAGAGGACTAAGGGCAACGTGCTTACGTTTACTGCTAAGAAGATAGCGGTCCACGCCGGGATTCAGTCTCACCCAGTGGTCTTAACGCTGATAAAGGACGTCCTAGAGAACCTCAGAAGGGAGGGCTATATACGCCGCTTAGCTAGGACGAGTCATGGAACTAAGTACATCGTAGATCGCAACAGTGCGCTATGGCGCGCCGCTAAAGGGGAGGTGTTAGTATACGAGTTGACTTCACCTTACCTCAACTCCGTAGTTCTAAGGCTAGCTAAGATGCACGAGTAGGCTCTAAATTCCTTTTTATTTTCTTCATAATTACCTATGGAGTGGGGCCTCCTTGGTCGAGCTAGTAGAGAAGGCTACATGTCCCCTAAGTCGAAGAGAGATAAGTAGAATCATATCGCTCTGTGAGCCCATAGTTGAGGATCTCGGCATAAAGTACGCTATACCGAGTGTAATAGTTGTTTACGATGAAAGATCCGAGGAGCATTATCTAAACGCGGGTTTCATTCGCGTTTCTGAAGGGGTTCTAGTGGCATATGATGTTATAGCTGTAAAAGGAAACACCTTACCAATAGTATTCCTCGAGGAGCTGGCCACAGGGCTCTTAGCTCACTCGCTACTCCGTACGGTGGGAGCTGTAAACTTAGAGGACATAGAGAAGCTAAAGAGTAGAGTATTTTTCAAGCTAGTAATAGTGATGAGCAGGGTGTAGATGAAGGCGCTCATAACAACTATTAAGGGTATTGAGGAGCTAGCCGTGGCCGAGTTGACGAGGATATTCTCCAGGCTAAATATAAACGTCTACAGCGTCGATTTAAGGAAGGGCAGAGGCAGGGCCTACTTGCATCTAAGGGTAGATGAATCTAAGGTAGCTGAGATCTTAGGGGAGGTGCTCTCAGAGGCTAGGCTTATTGAAAGGTTCATCGTTATACTTGCCGAAGGCGAGTTAGAGGAGATCAGGCGGGCGGTTAAGGAGCGCCTAGCTAGGCTCTTAACTCCGTGGACAGCTGTAGGAGTTAGAGCCGAGCGTATTCGAGGAGAAGAACTTAGATCCCCGCAGCTCGCATCGCTCTTAGGCAGATTAATCCAGGAGGAGTGCGGTTGGATACCCGTATCCCTCGACGCGCCCGACCTCCAAGTCTACTGCGAGATCGAGGATAAGCTCGTTAGAGTAGGTATTGATTTAGCGATGGCAGGAGGTCTTCACAAGAGGTTATACAGGCTTTACGTGCATCCAGCTATGTTAAATCCGATAATAGCCAATGCTATGTGTGAGCTTTGCGGGCTAGAAGGGCGCGAAAGAGTGCTGGATCCTATGTGCGGTAGTGGTACGATCCTTATAGAGTGTAAGCTTAAGTACCCTAGAGTTGAGGCGTACGGCTTTGACATAAACTCGACGCATATCGAGGGCGCTAAGCTCAATTCTAAGGCTGCAGGCGTCAGCATAAGGTTTGAAGTAGCCGACGTATGTGAAGTGGCGAGCCTATTTCCCGAACAGTTCTTTGATGCGATAATGACTAATCCACCCTACGGTATTAGGGAACGCGCAATCGGAGGTTTAAGGAGAGTTTACACGTGTCTAGTTGAAGCTGCGTACAAGCTGCTAAAGGAAGGCGGTAAGCTATGCGTTATAACCCCTAGGAGAAAACTGCTACTTTCTCGGATTAGCATGCATGGAGGATTTAAGGTCAAAAAGATGATAGATATCGAGGAGGGAGGGTTAAAGTCAACTATCATCTTATTAGAGAAAAATACTTAAGGAAGTTTTGCCTCAATACTTTCAGGCTTTAGTACATCGTTAACTTTGAATTCCTCAGCACCTAGGATCTTAGTAGCTATCTCGCGTATTAACGAGTCAGGGGGAGCAGCCCTTATAGCTCCTAGCTTCAAGCACAGCGCATGCTTTAGTGCCTCTTTCTCGATGCGGCTCTTAATCTTGCCCGCGGCTATCTCCTCAGCTAACTTAAATGCTACAAAGAACTTTTTAAATCCTTCGAACTTATGCTTGTATTCTGGGAAATCTTTCTCAAAAGCCTTGAGTAATAGTATTAATTCCTCTTCAGGAGCAAAGTCTAACAGGACAGCAGTAAGCACGAGCCTTAGAACCCTAAATATCGTATTTTCATTGTAGTTTCCAAAAACTTCTTCTAATGCCTTTCTAGCGCTCTCTCCGTTCTTGATCATCATGTAAACTTTCTCGCATTTGTATTCAGTAGTAAATATCTTCGCGAATACTTCCTCGTATTCGTCACCTAATCCTAGGCCATATTTTCCGACTACGTAGACCGTTGCAAGCTCTTTATCGAAGATCTCTATCTTCGTGCGCCCTCTTATAGGCTCTAGCTTCTCGCGATAGTAAAGCGTCTTCAAGCACTCTACAGCTCCTTTACGCGTTAAAATCCTTCCTCGCAGTATCTCGCTCCATAGTGAAATAGCAGCCTCAATACGACGCTTATGTAGCTTTTGCACCCATAGCTCCCCCCATTTACCTTACTTGCTAGTTTCCTCTATTACTATCCTGCAGGGTAATGGCAGCTTCGAAGCAGCACGCCTTAAAGCTTCCTTAGCATGCTCAACGAATTGCGGATGCGTCCTAACGTACATCACAACCTGCTTAGTCCTCACACGGGCAGCGCGTCCAATAGGAGTTCCGAACGCTAATCTCATCCCCTCCTGAAGCCTATCAGCGCCAGCCATGGCTAGCATCTTATGTTCTCTTAGGATGTGGTGGGGGTAGACTACGATCTTAAAGTGGTAGTTTTGACTACCCACCTTAGAGTCTAGGTACTTATTAGCTTGCTGGCGGGCGGCCTCAAGGGCGTTAGCTCTTATCTGGCCTGGGCGTAGCACCACTAGCTTAAGGGTTACTGGGAAGTCCCCCTCGACATTGCCCATATCGAACTTTGGTATCTGGACTGGGGGGATGCTCCTAATGTACTCTAGCCTAGTGTACGGTGGCGTACCAAAGTGTCTATAGCAGCGCCCAGGCCTTAGCGGCATGCCTAGCACCCTAGCTGTTCGGGCTCTTCTTCAAGATTGCGGTACGCTTATAAACGCTTTGTTAAGCGGGCCTCTATACCTAGGCTCCGGCTCCTTCCCTCATCCCCCTCCGGGCTTTTTGCTCGGCGTCGCCCCTTGCCCCGGAACCTGCCGGGGCTTTAGGGGGGACGCCTTCATCGCCTAGCCTCGAGGGATCTCCCGCCGGGCTCGCGGGGCCCCAGAGCGCATTAAGGGCCCGGGGCAGCTGGAGCTGCGCCGCGATAGCGCAGCCTAGAGCTTGGTTAGGTCGCCGCCGTTCTTCTCGGCCTTCTCGCGTAGCCACTTCCTCAGGACCTCTGCGCCCTCGCCTAGCCCTAGCTCCTCTAGGGCGTCTAGGGCGGCGGCAATAGCGGCCATGCTGTCGCGCTGCCACCTGATGCCACACTTCTCGCACCGGTATTTTCGAGGCTCGTACTCCGCCCCCGGCGAGCCGCACAGCGGGCACCTCCTGCCGCTCACCCTAACCTCTAGGAAGGCTGCTCCCTCAAACCCGCACATCCACTCTAGCCGCTCCACGATCCTCAGCAGAGTCCCCTGGAGCTCTGTGCCCCTAAGCGACCCGCTATCCGGCGCGTCCACAGCTACTATTACGCTGTACCCGCGCTCTAAGTAGCCCCTCACGGCGCTCCTCAACTCGGCCACGACGCCCTTCTCCCAGGCCTCATTGAGCGCCCTCTCCCTCCTCCTAGCCGCGTTGGCCTCCCCGAACCTCCCCACCCTCTGCAGCTCGGCCGCCATGCGCCTCCTGCGGCCGTGATTGGGCGGCTTGAACCTCCTTCTGTACACCAGCTTCACGCCGCACTCCGCTATCTCGAAGCCCCTAACCACGAGGCCGTACCTGCTGTTGATGCCGCATCCAATGACGAGCGCTGGAACTCTCGGCTCAACCCTCACTACCCCCTCCCTCCTAGCGATAACGTGTAAAGCGGGCCTCCTCCTGTACACGAGCTGGGCGATGAACTCGCACTTTAGGGACGCTAGGTAGCGTAGCTCTCTGAGGGTTGAGGGCTGTTAACTTCACCTCGATAGTAGTGTACTTCCTCCCCTTAACGATCCTACACCCTCCCTTTACCAGAGCATTGCCGTCCCTCTTCCAGCCCAGCTCAGCTAGGTATAGGGCCTCCTCGAAGGCTACCGGTAGGGTAAGCTTGAGAGCGCCCCTATCGAGCAGCACCCTAACTGGCGAGCTCATAGAGCCGCGAACCCTCCTACCGCCCTCAAGGAACATGATTCTCAGCAGCGGCCAAACCCCGTACCTGGGCCTCGTCCGCGTCCTAGAAGTCCTTCTACGCCACTTCGGCTTCAGGCCCCGCCTGATCTGCTTAAGGTATTGCTTCACGTTCTCCCCCAAAACCCTAGCGCACTCGGGAATGTAGTACCAGATGTACTGATCAGCCGCCCCCTCATCGCCGTAAAGATAGCGCCAACAGCGCCTACGCCACTCCTTGACGAACCTTATCAGCAACGGCGAAAGCTCCCTCGGTAGCTTCACTACCAAAAGCCTATACCCCTCGACCCTCACCCCC
>CAZAZN010000021.1:0-24732 GCA_964489665.1 uncultured Thermofilaceae archaeon | reverse complement strand
CTCTACGACCTCGTCAAGGTCTCGCTGAGGTACAGGCCCGACTACATAATCGTGGGCGAGGTTAGGGGTGAGGAGGCGTTCGTGCTCTTCCAGGCGATGAGCACGGGGCACGGCGGCCTGTCGACGATACACGCCGATAGCTTAGAAGCCGCCATCAAGAGGCTCGTCAGCCCGCCTATGAACGTGTCTCCAACCTACATACCATCGCTTAACATAGCGCTCTTAAGGGAGAGGGTAGTTTTACCTAGAGGAGGGTTCTCTAGAAGAGTTAGGTACGTTTGGGAGATAGAGGATTACGGCAAGTACAGGGTAATCGTTAGGTGGAACCCGGCGCTAGACCGCCACGAGAGAGTGGGCGACAGCTACCTCTTACAGCGCCTCGCCTACAGGCTGGGCAAGACCGTCGAGGAGCTCGAGGAGGAGATAGAAAAAAGGAGAGTAGTTCTAACGTGGATGAGGGTTAAGGGAATAAGGGAGATACGGGACGTGGCTAAGGTGATCTACGAGTACTACGTTAAGCCCGATGAACTGTATAAGAGGTGCTTAGCAGAGCTTAAGCAGATGGGCATTAGGATACGCAAGGTACCTAGGCGGGTCGCGGTGGCCGCCGCTACAAGCAAAGGCAGCGTAACCTGCTCACACGAAGTAGCAGTTCAGGCTAAGGTTCAACAACCTTCAGCTAGCAGGCCTCCAGGCATCACTTCGAGAACTGTTACTGCCGAGGAGAGAAGGGGCGCCGTAGAGAAACTAGCTGTACCACAGGTTCCCCCAGCTAAGTACAAAATACTATCGATCATTAAGAAGTTGGGCGGCGAGGCAGACCATTCAACCCTCCTAAGCTTAACCAACCTTAAGGGTAGCGAACTCATCAAGTTGCTTAAGGAGCTGGCCTCCTCTAGGCTGATAGTCCCGACGCTAACTTACGTAGATGGCAAACCGTTATTAGGCTATAAGCTTACTAAAGAGGGGGAAGAGTACCTTTCTAGGGTAGCGGGGGCGAGCTAGTTGTCTGAGAATGAGAACCGCCTCGATAAGGTTATCGCAGTGCTAAGAGAGCTCGACTCGACGATCGACATAGCTAGGGGCGAGCTCCAGCTCACAGTCCTCATAAATGCGCCTCTAAACGGCCCCTTCTCTCTCACGAAGCTAGCCGAGAACAGGGGGATTAGCAGGAAAGCACTATACGACGCCGTACAGAAGATGCAGGGAAAAGGCCTGTTAAGGCGCGTAGGAAGGGATAAGTACGTGCTAACTGATCAGGGCAGGAAGCTACGTAGGATAGTCGAAGCCTTAGCCGGAAAGGTCGACATCGGGCTAGACCTTAAATCCTCGTTTATCATGTGGCGGACTATTCTAATACTTGGTACCGACGACAGGGAATGGGTGCCGCTTACCGACCTAGCTAAGTGCTTAGGCGTAAGCTTATCTACGCTAAAGAGGATGCTATCACTAACCCCTGGTAACCTCTTCAAGCTGAGGCGGGGCACATTCGGCGAGGAAGTGTCCCTAAGCTACGAGGGTAGGATGCTCTACGAGAGGATCCTGAGGGAGATCGGACTTGGGACCTTTACGGCAAGAGTACTAGCGCTGCTAGCAGCCACTCCCGACCCCCTTAAGGCGCTAGCTAAATGGACTGCCACGTTCTCGATCCTAAGCATAGCCGTAATGTTAGTGGCCAACCTTAAGCCGTATGGACTAATACCGGTCGCCCTCTGGTCGGTAATCGCCCTCTACGTCGCCCTCCTCCTGTATTCAAAAGCCTAGCAGTCGAGCTAGTCATTTTCCATACACTATCATTATTCTAGGTATTTGAAAATTCATGCGACCTAACGTAACTTTAAGGACTACCTGCCGTCTCCCAGCCTCCCTAAGTTCCGACGTTCACGTCTCATAAGCTTCTTAGCGATCATAGAGAAGCCGGGGTGACCTAATGAGAGCTGGCATCAGCCCAGTAATAGCAACTGTCATAATCGTTGCCGTCGCCATAGCAATCGCCATAGCCGTAGCCTTCTGGATGACCGGCATTGTCGGCCTCTTCACGGGGTTCGAGCAGGTGAAAGTTGTCAGCGTGTACGCCGAGTGGGATAGGGACAATAAACAATGGAATGTCACCGTGACATTAAGGAATACCGGCACCGCGGATGCGACTATAGATGAGATATTCCTAAATGGTAAGCCATTTTCTTACTGGGAGCACCAGAATAAGGCAGCTGCCGTTTCGATAACAGTAAAGAGAGGTAACGAGACGGTGGCTTCCGGTAGTGAGAACGATCTAGCCAGCTTAGGCGGCAAGGGCGTGCCACTGCCTGCAGGCACAAGCGCCGCCATAGAAATAGTACTTCCAGGACCTGGAGCATCTCCTGCCCTCTTTGAACACGGACAAAGTTTAGAGATAAAGATACACACGGCGAGCGGACAAGAATATCCAAAGCTTACAACCCTACCGTAATTGTCGTTCTTCTCTTCAACAAAAATATTTTTATCTTCTAAAAATTATCGCTTTTAATTTAAATATTTAATCTCTAAGTTGATAGTTTAAATCGAGGGATGCACGCATGGAGTTCGGATTTAGTTCGATGATGCTAGTTCTTCTCGTCATAGGGGCTACTATAGCTGTAAGCCTATGGCTTTTATCACTATATTCACCTTACACTTCTTATATAGAGCTTGTTGAGTTGAATTACTGTGGTCTCGACGCCTTTGAAAACCGCTACGAGGTATGCGTTGAACTCTGCAACCACGGCTTAACAGATGTCTGCGTCGTGGAGCTACTGGTGAACGGCAGGCCTTATGCCGATGCAGGAGCTGAAATCGATCCCGACCCTAAAGGGCTCGTCGTTAAGCCGGGGGATTGCAATAGGCTCTTAGTTAGGCTACCTAAGCAATACTATAGCGCAGGTTCCTCTGTTGAACTGGACATAAAGCTCTCGACGGGAGGATCCTATAAGCTTTACGTTAACCTACCCTAAAGGTATTGAAAGCCTTTAGCGGAGACCTTGTATAACCTCTCATATTTGTTATTAAGTCGTAGTTATATGTTTAAATTCGTCCGCGAGCTTCTACTCTTATTGGAGAGCAGTATGAGGCGAGGCATTAGCGCGGTGCTCGCTACGGCCATTTTGCTTACTGTCGTGATAGGCGTTGCGGTGGCCTATGCCTTGTGGTTTAAAGGGGTAGTCGGGGCAGCTGGTTACGGGACTCGGCCAGTTAGGCTGGGAATTGAGGACTTTAGGGTCCTCGGCCCGATAGCGATCTTCAGGATACATAACATCGGCAGCGACACCGTGTACATCGATACCCTGCTTATAAACGACAGGGAGGTTGAAGTCATGACGGCCTACGACGTCGCCAGCAAGGACCTTAGGCTCATGGAGGAGGATGGGCAGACGGTCATAGTAGTTAACCCGGGCGAGATGGTCGAGGTCTGGGTCCTTAACCCTGAAGGGGACTTCGAGCCCGACGTCTCCTACAGGGTGCTGGTGGCCACGACGCTCGGCTTCGAGGCGAGCAAGATCGTTAAGGCCCATAGGGCGATGATCGTGGAGCCCAAGGTCGAGATCTACATCAAAAATAGGGGTCTAACGTACAAGGTGGACTTAGTTAGGCTCCGCTGGGAAATCTACGAGGGCAGCCCCGAGTCGCCGGGTAACGTCCTGTGGAGCGGCAGGCTCAGGTTCGTCGAGGATAGGGAGGTGAGGATTAGAGAGATGCCTGAGTTCAAGCAGCAACCTATTATAACAGTTAGGAACCCCCTAGCCGGTAAGGGCGAGGAATACGTGATCTGGATGGACCACAACGAGGTGAGCTACGAGTACGGCTCCGGGTACTACAGGCTCGATCCCGTAGACGGCGCCGTCCCCCGGCTCGACTTCATACTATTCTTTGAGGACCTCTGGAGGCCCGGTAGCGCCGGTGACGCTGACTACAACGAACACGTCACTAGGGTTACATGGCGCGTGGACGGGAGCGTTAGGGCGGCCGTCTACTTCGGGGCGCACGGATTCACGTTCGACGTTTACATCGGCGGAAAGTATGCGTACCAAGTGGGGGGTTCTCACTGGCAGGAACCGGGAAAGTGCACGTACTGTAACATCTTATCGAAAGATTATAATGGTGACGACCTCAGGGGGGCTATACAAGAGAAGATCTACTTCATTAAGCCTTAAAACTCCGAAGAGAGCTGAGACTTGGCTATGAGGAGGAATGCAGTCGCCGAGGAGATGGGGAGCTGGGCCCTTGCGCGCTGAGTCTCCTGAACAGCACCTTTAAATCCCCTTCTGACCTCTAAAGACAGGGGCCGGGGTCGCCTAGCCTGGTTATGGCGCCGGACTCATAATCGGCGCCCGGGATAAGATATCCGGTCGACCCGGGTTCAAATCCCGGCCCCGGCACCACTACTCTAAGAAGCTTCTGAACTCTTATGAGTAGGCTATGTAACTAGGCTTAGCGTATCGATTAGCGGTATCGGGCCTTCAGGTGTTACTATAAACGTGTCCTCGAACTGCGCGACTACGCCGCCCCTCTTCTCAACTAGCGTGGGGTACAGGTACACCTTCCTTGCGCTTACCAGCTTGTACAAGTACAGCCTTACCTTGTCCGGCGCTAGCAGGTCTGTTAACCACCTCTCCGAGAAGGGTAGCCCCCGATACCTTGACCAGAGCTGTTTGAGGAAGGCGTCAAGGCTTTTATCCTCCTTAACCCTCCTTAGGCTGATGACTCTGTATATATTGCCGGCCTCGCCCTCTACCACTAGGCCCCTCCCGTTCGTGGAGAACGGCTCTATCGCGTAGACCTCGCCTTCCTTAACCCTCTCCAGCGTGAACGTCGCTACGTTAGGTACGCTCTTGCCGGCGTGGAGCCTGTACTGCTCGACTTTATGCCCAGACAGGTTAGCTATGGGCCTGTACCCGAGCCTCCTAATGCTGCGCTCGATACAGGCCCCTATCTCGCCTAGCCTAACTCCGGGCCTGAGGACCCTATACGCGGCCTTGAGGCCTTCCAGCGCCGCTCTCGCTAGCTCCGAGTACCGCTCATCTAGGACTATCGTGATGGCTCCATCGGCTATGTACCCGTCTACGTGCGCGCCTACGTCCACCTTTACAACAGCTCCCTTGGGAATAACTTTCTCGTCGCCTATCTTCGGCGAATAGTGAGCTGCCACGGCGTTTATCGATATGTTGACTGGAAAGGCGGGGCTGGCGTCCACCCTAACCTCGTTCTCGAGCCTTTCAGCTATGCTTAGGAGGGGCGCTCCCTCCTCCACTATATCGAGGGCTAGCTTAAGCGCCCTCCTTACGGCCCTCCCAGCCCTCCTGTATTTAGCCTCGACGTCGCTCTCCACGTTTAACACCGCTGAGAGGTTGCTGCAAGGCGATATTTATCGTGCGATACGCATGATGGTGAAATGGCTTTAAAAGGGTCGGGTTGAGTAACGTGGGGTGTCGTTGATGAGCGATGCTGAGGAGCTGCTAATGCGTAAGAAGCTACTTGAGCTGAGGAAGAGGATGCTACTTGCTAAGCTAAAGGAGATGGAGAAAGAAAAGAGGCCTAACCCGTACGAGGTTTTCCTCGCAAACCTGACTAAAAGCGGTAGGGAGGTGTTCGACAGAGCCTTAGCCCAGTACGGCGACCTAGCTAAGCGCGTGGGTGAGGGGCTTGGAAGGCTTATATTGCTTGGAAGGCTTAAAGGTCCCTTAACCGGCGAGCTCGTGTACGGCATATTCCTCGAATTAGGACTCCCCATAAGGATGCCTACGCGCATAGTCTATAAGCGGAGAGGAGAAGTGAAGACCATCAGCGAGATGCTTAAAGAAGAATAGCGCTTTTTAACCGGACTCTAGCCCTCGGCTGGGGGAGGAAAAATGGCTAAGCCCGTGAAGATAATACTCGTAGGCGCCAAGTGGGCTCCGTTTCACGGGAAGCTTAAGATGATCTGCGAAAGGGTAGCGTCTGAGGCCGGCGTCGACTTCGAGGAGAGGATAGAGGACTGGATCTTCCTCACGAAGTATGGAGAGAAGGACGAGCTGGGCGGCGCTGATATACCTCAAGTTTTCGTGGAGTACGACGATGGTACGATAGTGCACGTAATGACCAAGGTACCTTTAAACGAGCAGAATAGGCCAGACTTCGCTAAAGCAGAGGAGCTGCTGAGGGCCAAGCTCAGCGCTTAAGGAAGCCCTCTAGTAGGCTAGTCCCTATAACCTCTTCGAACGATATCCCGAGGGCATCAAACACCTGCTCCATAGCAGTCCTGATATGCTCCACGTATTTCTCGAAATCTACCTCGTCGATTCTCGCTAACTGGACGGCCTTTACGCCTTCGCTCCCCCTAACCTTAACGAAGGATATTACGTCGCCGACCTCGATCTGCTTACCTAATCGCGCTAGTTGCCTAGCAGCCTTAACGTGTTGAGGGGTATTCTTAACGTAGGCGTTTAGCGGCTTAGTTAGCGTAACCCTAAAGGCTAATTGATCTAGGGTTAGCATGCCTTTCCTAAGCTTCTGGTAGTACTCGTGTACGAGGTCCTTAACCTTCCCTATGGCGTCTTCAAGCTCCTCTATGCTCCCAGCCTTGCTTAGTATCGCTATGGAGTCATAGAACATTTCCTTGATGAACTCGGGAGTGTTCCTCTTCTTGCCGACGAGTCCTTTAACGTCCACCTCGCCGTTGTCCAGTACGCCCATGTAGTTCTTCTTCCTGCCGCTAAACGCTACCCACCTATACACTTTATCGATGTCTAGGTCTATGCCCAGTTCCTGCGCGCTCCACTCCGATAGCTTAGCTACTGCCTCTTTAGGCGGGTTCCAGAGGAAGAGGCTATCTGTGTCCCCGTATAGGGCTACTAGCCCAAGCTCTCTAGCCTTCTTTAAGGTGCTGACGATAGCGTGCCTCCCTAACGCTGTCGTACATTCGGCTACTGGCGGGCAGTATAGCGGGAATGTATCCGCGCCAAAGACTCCGTAGCTCGCGTTAATGAAGACCTTAAGGGCTCGCTGGACTACGTCGTACTGGTGCTTCAGCATAGGGTCCTTAGTCTTCTTAGCTAGCGGCTTATAGACGTACACCCTTAGGTCCCTTAGGAAGCCTACGACCTTCGACGTTAACCCCCTTTTCTTCCTGCAGACCCAGTGAGGAGTTCCCGGGACTGTGTTATTCTTACACTCTTCGTGGGGGCACCTCACCGTCTCGTAGGAGAGGTTCCAGCGCTTTATCACAGAGGGATATAGGGAGGCGAAGTCGACGACTACTACGTTGAAGAATATGCCGGGTAAGGGGTCGATGACTATCGCTCCTAGGTACTTCTTTCCTTTAATTATCGCCTTAGTTGCGGTTATCCCCTTCTCCCTCAGAAGGTCCTCGGGGTTAGGTATTAGGTAGTTAAGGCGCCTATGCTCGAAGTACATCATGCTCTTGATCCACGCCGAGATGCTATGTCGAGTTAGGTCGTCTAGCGATAGCTTAGAGATCCTCATCATCAGTATTATCAACTTCATAACGAGGTCGTCGTCGTAAGTAGTGAGCCTAAGCGTGAGCTCAGCGTCCTTGAAACAGTATCGGGCTAGCTCGCTATAGCCTAGCTCGGAAATCGGCTTCTCGATCGGGTGCTTGCCCTCCCCTAGCAGGGCGAGGGCTATCTCGTCGAGAGTCTTGCCCTCTCTGTACTTATTCGAGAAGGCGTACACTTGCATCGACCTGTTATTGAAGAACTTGTAGAGGTCCACGTGGACCCCGTGCTTAAGCCTAGCCTCGTTGAGGTTCTCACTCCACTCGATGGGCACCTCCTCCTCGGGAATCCCCAGTTTAAGCGCCCTTACTCTAAGGTAAGGCAGGTCGAAGTTATCGCCGTTAAAGGTTAACACTATCGGGTAAGCTGATAGTATGCGGAACGCCTCCCTAAGGAGTTCCCTCTCGGTATCGAATAGCTTAACCGTGAAGGGGAGGTTAGAGAGATCCTCGTTCTTAATACCACTCCTTTTAAGCAGTAGGATGCCTTTAACGCCGTCGTTGGCGCAGTAGGCGATCGCTATGACGGGATACTTAGCTTCCTTCGCACTAGGTATCCTATCGGGCTCAGGCGAGTATACCTCGATATCAACGGCTACCCTCCTAAGTTCAGGGATTGGCGCCTGAAACAGCTTTGTCCACTCTACAGCTTCCTTTAACAACTCCGGATCGTCTCCGTACATCTCCTCTAGCTTACGCCTAATGTTCTCAGGAACGTCCACCTCTATGGGGACAAGCCTTCCCCCTTCAAGCCTGTACAGCATGCCCGGGATCAAGCCCCGATCGTACGTGTAGCAGTGGTGGTACTTTATCCGAGCCTCCCACGCATGGCCCTTTAGTATCTCCCTAATCGACCTCTTACCCCCGCCTATCGAGAGGGGGTCTCTAGCCACGACCTTAGTCATTAGCACTTTGCGGTCGTGGAGGGCGTCGTACTTCTCAACTACTTCGAAGTGATCAAAGCCTCTGTGCTTGATAACGTCCGGGTACTTCTCTAGGATCTCCTCGGGGCTTAAATCGGTTAAGAGGTACGGCTTGTGCCCAGTAACGTCCTTCACTATTACGGCTACTCCCTCCTTAACGTCGTAGAGTTTAAGCACTGCACGTCCCGACTCTCCATCGTATCCGACTGAGAGCAACATGTATATTTCTTCAGATATCATCGACCCCACCTCCATTTTTCAAGCCTTCTTAACTTCTTTAATTCCTTCTTAACTACCTTGTAGTGTTCCCTACAGAGGTAGATCCTCCTACCTACGGGATTGACCTTAAACGGTAGGTTAAGCCTGGACAACTCCTTCTCCGAGAGTGAAACTTCGGCATTAGAACTACAGCCATCAACGCAGCACTTCACGCCTTTAGACACCTTCCCCATAGCTGGTCCAAGTAAAAAGTTGGCGCTGAGCTTATCAGCTTATCCGATAAGCCGCTATAAGGCCTTGGCCATGGTGGGAGCGTGGAGAGAGTAGCTGGTTGGGTTTCCGAGGTTAGGAGGCTAGGAGGAATAGTATTCGTAGAGGTGATCTCCAACTTAGATCTAAAGCCCATAACCGTCGTCGTTAAGAAGTCGAAGAGTAGGGAGCTGTGGGATAGGGCTAGGAGGCTTAAGCTAGGTGCAGCGGTGATCGTAGAGGGCGAAGTTCCCGAGAAGGTAATTAGCAGGAAGGGGCGCGAGCTACACGCTACGAACATAAGGGTTGTCTCAGAGCCCGTAGAGCTACCGCCGATAGATCCAACGGGTAAAACGAAAGCCCTTATGGAAACAGTGCTTAACTATAGGTACTTCGCTCTGAGGCTCCCTGAGCAGAGAGCTATATTCAGGATTAGAGCCACTGCCGTAGACGCGGCTAGGGAGTTCTTTAAGGCTCACGGCTTTCTAGAAGTCCATACTCCTAAGATCTGCGGTGCAGGCGCTGAGGGGGGAGCTACCGTATTTGAGCTGGACTATTTCGGTAGGAGAGCTTTCCTATCCCAAAGTCCTCAGCTTTACAAACAAATGTTAATGTGCGGAGTACCTAGAGTTTATGAAATAACTCCATATTTTAGGGCAGAGAAATTTAACACGCCTAGGCACCTCAACGAGAGCTGGGGGATAGACGCGGAGATGGCGTTCATAGAGGGGCCTGAGGACGTGATGGCGGTGCTTGAGCGGCTAGTACGACATATCTTAAGCCGTATAGCCGAGGAGTGCAGAGAGGAACTGGAGGTGCTAGGAAGAGAGGTGCGTGTACCTGAGCTACCACTTAAGCGGTTAAGCTACGACGAGGCCATTGAGATATTGAGGAATGAGGGGTTTAACGTTAAGTGGGGCGACGATTTCGGGGCCGATGAGGAGAGGGTTTTAGGGAGGGTTATGGCAGAGGAGGGGCATTACGCCTTTTTCCTAGTTGAATACCCCTGGCAGGCTAAGCCGTTCTACATCATGCGCGAGGGAGATAGGAGCAGGTCGTTTGACCTAGACTACGGCGGACTAGAGCTAGCTTCCGGCGGCCAGAGAGAGCACAGGTACGAGGTCCTAAGGGAGAACATGCTGCTCAAGGGGCTTAATCCGGAGGCCTTCACCTTCTACCTTGAAGCCTTCAAGCTCGGCATGCCCCCTCATGGGGGCTTTGGCTTAGGGCTTGATAGGCTCTTAATGGCCGCTCTAGGGTTTAACAACATAAGGGAAGTTGTACTGTTTCCCAGGGATAGGCAGCGGCTCATACCCTAACAGCCGCATATTTAACCGCCGTATACCCCTCTACCGTGTATGGTAGCGGTCCTAGGCCGCTCTGAGATACTCAAGCTAATTAGGGCTAAGCCTCCACTAATCGAGGGCTACGTAGATCTAGAGGTACAGCTCCAGCCCTCGGGCTTCGATCTCACGCTAAGAGAGGTGAGGTTTTTCGAGAGTTCGGGCTCGATAGACTTCGATAACTCAAGGAGGGAGCTACCCGATACCTCGCAACTAGAATTTAAAGATGATTCTTTAATTTTGAAGCCGGGAGCCTACCTCGTGGTATTTAATGAGATAATAAATATGCCGCTTAACATCGTCGCTATAGGTCGTCCTAGATCTTCGCTACTTAGAGCAGGTGCAACGGTGGAATCGGCAGTCTGGGATCCAGGCTATAGCGGAAGGAGTAAAGCTCTCCTTTTAGTATTTAATCCCCACGGGATAAGGCTGTATAGGAACGCTAGGATACTGCAGCTAGTCTTTCTCAGGGTTTTAGGCGATGTTGGAGAAGGGTATCGGGGCGTTTACCGGGGAGAGAGATGAGCGAGCTTAGCAAGGCGTTAAGGGCGGCTGTAGGTAGGAGAGTTCTTAGGATCACGTTTGAGCCTAGCGGACTAGTGCTGACGGCTGTTGAGTCTAGGCGCCGAGATAGGCTCTACCTGGTAATACCTGGGAGATTTTGCTCCTGTAGCGACTTCCTCATAAACGTATACCTGAGAGAAGTTAAGGAGAGCTGCTACCACTTAGTGGCTTATGAGTTAGCGGAGATGAAAGGTCTCGTTAGGGAAATTCGCTGTAGAGATGAAGATTTCGAAAAGTACTTTAAAATGATAGTAAGAGGCCTACTCCTCTAGCTCAACCGCTATCTCAGCCCTCGTCTCTATGCGTTCAATTTTTCCATCTCTTAAGTAAACTATTCTATCGCTAACGTCTATCATCTTCAAGTCATGAGTAGCCGTAATTACAGTAACCCCCTTCTCCCTGTTTAGACTCTTAAGTAGATTAATTATCTCTAAACCTGTGTGTAGGTCTAGGTTTCCTGTTGGTTCGTCTGCTAGTATTATTGATGGGTCGTTTGCTAGCGCCCTTGCTATGGCGACCCTCTGCTGCTGCCCCCCGGAGAGCTCAGAAGGCCTATGGTGAAGCCTATCACCAAGCCCAACACGCTCAAGAAGCCTCCTAGCCTTCTCGACCCTCTGCCTCCTAGGTACGCCAGCGAATATCATAGGTAGCATAACGTTCTCCAGCGCCGTTAACACTGGTATCAGGTTAAACGTCTGGAAGATGTAGCCGATCTTCCGCGCCCTGAGCCAAGCGAGCTCGTAGGCGTCTAGCTTGCTTATGTCCACCTCATCGATGTAAACCTTACCTCTAGTCGGCCTATCAAGTCCTCCTACCATGTTAAACAGCGTAGTTTTACCCGATCCTGACGGACCCATTATAGATACGTACTCCCCTCGCCTTATATGTAGGTTTATCCCATCTAACGCCTTGACTATATAACTCCCCATCTTGTAGTACTTAGCTAGGTCTTCGGTCTCGACCGTGAACTCGTAGGTAAGCACCACCTTTCCCACCCGCTAGATCTCATACCTAAGCGCCTCTACGGGATTTAACTTT
The DNA here is from genome assembly GCA_964489665.1 of uncultured Thermofilaceae archaeon. Taxonomy (GTDB): domain Archaea; phylum Thermoproteota; class Thermoprotei; order Thermofilales; family Thermofilaceae; genus CAZAZN01. Next base: position 12,892 of record CAZAZN010000021.1, on the reverse strand, counting down.
GCTGCATAGTAGGCAGGGTATAGCGTGGCTACTAAGCTGAGAGCTATAGCGAGCCCTAACCCCAAGATGAACAACGATAGCACCGACGGAATTCCCGCGAGAAATGGGATACCCGGATAAGGTGAAGCTAGTACCGATAAAGCCTTTGCAACCCCTATTCCCGGCTTTGTAGCTGCATATATGAGGGCTGATATAAGCCCAAGCAGGTAGCCAGCAAGCCCTCCAATACCCCCTATGATGATGGCTTCAAAGAGGAAGAGCTCTAGTATGTGCTTATCCAGCGCTCCCAGCGTCTTATATGTGCCTATCTCCTTATACCTCTCTCCGACAGCGATCAACATGCTATTAGTAATTCCAACGCCGCACACTAGCAACGATATGAACAGTACCCAGTACATGTAAGGCCTAATACCTTCGCTAGCACCTGCTTGAAAGCTAGTCATGAGTAACAGCGAGATGAGAAATGCTATGCCTAGCGTTACCGACGCAGCGGTAATAAGTGCGCGCACAAGCCTCTTTCTAATGTTCTCAACGCTAATCCTAAAGGCTTCAGAGAGGGGGAACTTTACCTCGCCAACTTCCCAAGTTCCAGTATCCTCCCCCATCCTATAGCGTCACCCTTCAACCTCCATTTCTTGGGGGGTGTTGAAATAGGTTAAGCCCGCTAACCGCTTTATTAAAAGGCTCAACACCCAATAACCCTCTTAGAGCATGAGCGGTGTAGAGGAGATCATTGACCTAATACTATCACACGCTTCTAACCTCTCTAGAGATGACGTACTGCTCATGATTAAGAGCAAAGTTCAGGAGCTTGGAGGTCTCATAGACGAGGAGGCAGCTGCTCTGCTAATAGCTAAGGAACTTGGAGTCCCAATTCCTAAGACGGAAGTTGTTCTAAGGACAGCACCGCTAAGGATAGCCGACCTAGTACCAGGGCTGAAGGGTGTGAATATAGTTGCTAGAGTCGTTAAAGTCTACAGATCTGAGGGCGATAAACCGCCCCTAAGAGTTCTCCTCGCCGACTCTACGGGCGTAATATGGCTTTCTGTATGGTCGCGAAAGTGCGCTGACGTAAACCTCCTACCGGGCGATATAGTAGCGGTAGAGGGCGCTAGTACGAGGAAGGTTAGAGAACGAGTTGTATTAAACCTATATGAGGAAGGAGAGCTTAAAAAGATAAATAGGAGTGTAGATTTACCATCTCTTGATGAAATATGTAAGCTTTTCAAATTAAATACACCTCTTAAACTAATCATTGGATATATGGTGAGAGATTTAAATGGTAATTATTGTCTTTACTGTAAGTCGGCGAGTGGTAAAGACGTAAAAGTTATCGTCGATGAGGCGCTAGCCAGTAACTTAAACGAAGGTGATGTTTTTCTACTACAAGATTACACGGTACTAGCTAACACAGAAGAACTCCTTACCGTAAGGGCTAAGATGAATACTCGTTTAGTTAAAATAGGATCTACATCACCTCCTGAAATCAAGTTAACCTGCCAACCTCCATCATCACTAGGGAAGGGAGAGGAGGTGTCCGTCTACGGGCAAGTCGTGGCCGTAGTACCCTTCTCTAAGGCCGGTGGTGCCGTCTACGTCACGGATGGGGAGAGCTACGCTAGGATTGTAGCCTTTAGCGATGAGACTCTGCTCTCGCTTCACGAAGTATCCCTCAAAGGAAGTGGAATAGAGATTTATGGAGTTAGGCGAGGAGGTGATTTCTTAAAAATAACTTCAGGTTCGTGGGCTAGGCCTAGAGACATAACGATACCCCGCTCTACACCTAGGAGCTTTTTAAGAGGCCCTCCAGGCGATGTTGAGGTTGTCGCAGTTCTGTTAAGCGTAAAGCTTCGATCTAAGCTAGTAGGCGATAAAGTATTGCTAGGGTTAAGGGCTAGGGTAGATGATGGGACGGGACAGGCAGTGATAGTAACAAATAAAACTGAAATTATATCCTCATTATTTGAGATGGGTATAAATGAACTGATAGATTATGCTAAGGAGGGCTCCCTAGAGGGATTAGCTGAGCAGATTGCGAAGTACATGCTTGTAGGGCGTGAAGTCGAGGTGAAGGGGAGGCTGTTAAAGGGGTCGCTCTTAGCCGTCGACCACCTATCCAAACCTCTCTAGCTTAAGAGAAAATCTATAACTAGGGCTCCCTCCTTCCCCTTCTCAGATAGCACGTAAAGGTGTAGAGCTTGGGGAGGCGGCGGCGTAGGCGTAAGATTAGGCTTAGGCCTAAGCGTAAGCTCCCGGAAATATTCCAGTGTCCGATATGTGGCATGACTACCGTAAGCGTAGCTATAAACAAGAAGGAGGGCATTGCCGTCGTTAAGTGTGCAAAGTGCAACGCCTCTAAGACGTTTCCTTATAATCCCTACTACCACCCAGTCGACTACTATAGCAAGTTCCTAGACGCTATAGAGGCGGAAATGGGTGAAGCGGCTTGAGAGGAAGAGTTGAAAGGTACATCTTAGAATCGCTTAAGGAGAAAGGAGCCCTTCACATGACTCTAATAGATCCCGCGAGGTCTGAGCCCTTGGAAGCCAGGAAAATAGCTAGGGAAGCTGTAAGGGCGGGAACCACCGCTATAATGGTCGGGGGAAGCATAGGGGTCTCGGAGTGGATGGTTGACGAAGTCGTTAAAGCAATTAAATCGGCTGTTAACGTCCCCGTAATACTGTTCCCTGGAAATCCGTCCGGAGTGAGTAAGTACGCTGACGCGGTTTGGTTCCTCTCTGTGTTAAACTCATACAATCCATTTTTTATAATCGGCGGTCAAATGCAGGGAGCACCCATAGTTAAGAGGTACGGCTTAGAGGCTTTGCCGCTAGCTTACCTAATTCTAGGCGAGGGGGGCGCAGTCTCTTACGTAAGCCAAACGCGTCCATTACCCCTTAACAAGCCTGAGATCGTAGTGGCGTACGCTTTAGCGGCTCAGTACATGGGGTTTAGGTTTGTATACCTTGAAGGGGGCTCTGGAGGAATCCCCGTTCCACCCCACATAATTAAGGCCGTTAAGGAGAACGTAGAGATACCGGTAATCGTTGGAGGAGGGATCAGGAGCAGGGAGCTGGCCACGCGAGCGGTAGCGTCAGGCGCAGACATCATCGTTACGGGGACTATAGTCGAGGAGGCGACTAGCGTCTACGACACGATACGGTCGATCATCGAGGGTATAGAGGAGGGAGTTAAGCTTAGGGCGCAAGGATGCCGAGGTGCGCGAAGATCACTAATAACGAGAGAGTCATTGCCATAGCTATGACGAGTTCTGGACGCACCTTTACACCTCCAACCTCCTCTTCTAAGAAGGTCATTAACCCTGCTACTGATACAGGTGGTGGAGCTTCATCTTTCTCCTTTCTCCTCCTCCTAGCCATCTGACCCCCCGGCTTATTCGTGGCTAAGCGAAGGAATTAAGCCTTACCTATCTCCTCGCCTTCAACTACCTCTAATACTACCTTACCCTCACCTCTCGGGTGGATTATCGTGCTGACCCCCCACGGGTCATCGATTATGAGCGTAAACGGCATATCGCCCTTAGCCAATTTCTCTACTACCTCCTTAGCCTTAGAGGCAGAAATCCCCTCTAGAACTTCGATACGCTCTATAGCTTCCTTAAACCTAGCTAAGAGTCCTTCAACGTTGGTGATAAAGGTAGGCGCCTCTATCCCCGGCTCAATTATGGCCCCTAGCTCAACTATCTCTACAGACGCGGCCCCTGACCTCACGACCTTCGCGTACAGGTCGCTCCTACAGCTAACCCTTAAGTACGCCCTGACACGCCCCCTCCTAGCTAGCGGCACGAGATCCGACTTGCGGTATCCGCACTTCTCACACTTATATGATACGAGTAGGACCTTGCCTATCTCCGGCAGGTCGTACTCAACCTCCCTAACTCTCATCGATTTACTTCCACAGAACGGACATTCTTCGATGAACGACGACTCCCAGCTAGCGTATACGGTTATCCTCTTCTCGCCCATACTACCAAACCTCTAAAAAATCCACTAGCTTAAATCCTATTGAGCGGAGATGAGCAAGCGTAGCGATGATGCAGTTATAAGGAAAATGGCTCAGCTCCTCAAATCAGGCGCTGCAATGCTCGATAGATCGTGCCCTGCCTGCAACGTTCCCCTATTTAGGCTTAAGACTGGTGAGATAATATGCCCTAGCTGCGGGCAAAAGTTCGTAATAGTCTCAAGCGATGAAGAAGAGTTAGAGGTTTACGGGAACCTCGTAGTAAGGGAGCTTGAGAAGTCGGCCGTTATGAAGCTTTCAGAGGTAAGCGCAGCGCTTAGGTCAACTAGCGACCCAGAGAGCTTAAGGGAGATATTATCGATGGCTATCGACCTTCTAAAGGTGATCGAGCTATCGAGGAAGGTTCGAAGAGGAAAGCGGAGCTAGGCGGATACGAGCGAGAAGTAGTTTATAGCCCAAAGCACTGGTGCCTCTTAAACTCCCTCAGGCGAAAGGGCGCAGCTCTGCTAGACGCTCTCTCACGTATAGGGGCTAGTGGCGTCGTGATAGGCAGCGTGGCTAGGGGCGATGTAAGGCCATCGAGCGACGTAGATGTGGTCGTGCTATCACCGCCTTCAAGCAGCTTAATTGAAGAGGCGATAATAGCCCACGGCTTCGAGATAGTTAAAAGGGAAATAGTAATGGCAACGCCCCTCTCCCCGGTTAAGGGTATAATACATTTAACAGATAAAGCATCAATAACGTTAATTTTATCAAAACCAACCCGGCTAGACTTAGAATTTCTAAGATTCGCTGGAAGCGTCGGGAGGGAAGAGATAGGGAAGGGCGTAAGGGTTCCGGGGGTTAACAAGCAGCTAAGGCTCATACGCCCTACGCCGAGAGGGCATCTGGAGACGGCCATTGTCGGAAGGGAATTCGAGGTAGCCCGCTTCCTAGGGATATCGGTGGAGCTAGTTAGAGAGAGGGTAAGAGCCCTCTCTGAGAGGAGGGGTAGGGGCGTCTTCATCTCCAGAGAAGTACCGCCAGATGAAAGCATAGAGTCGTTCGCTTGGAAGTTAGCGAGTCAGGTTCCAGCTATTAGGAGAAGGTTACTGTGCTAGCTCTAACGGATAGTATAGCAGCGCTACAACCCCGCCAAGCCTCTTAATAATACTTCCCTGCTCGGTCTCAGAGGATATAATCGCTAGCTCTCCCCCACATTCGAGTAAAGCCTCTAGGATGCCTTCCAGCTCGCTGCGCGCCTTCTCCTCGAAAAAGAGCTCGTCTACTATCAGGAGTTTCTTGACAGCACGTAGAGCTACGGCACGTTTAACTTCTTTAAGCCCTAACGCTACGTAACGCGAATCTTTAGCTAAAGCCTTAAGCACCTCTTCCACTTCCTCAGCCTCAAACTCTAGCCTAGCCCTGGCTATCATCTCTCTAACTGCCGCACTCCTCATAGCCTCGTAGATTCCGCTTAGCCCTCCCTCCGAGACCCTTACCCTGACTAAGCTTACGTTGCGCGGTTTCTTCCTTAAGGCCTCCTCTATTATCGCCTCGAAAACAGAGGGGTAGAGTATGAGGAGGCGTTGGCACCCTTCAACTTCATATATTCTGAAGCATTCCTCGAGCGCTCTTCTGACATAGTCCCCGTAGATTTCGTAGAGGCTGGATACCTTACCGCTTCGCGGCGGTGCTGGGATTCGGGCCACTATCCTAATGCCTGGCCTGCTAAGAACTCCAATAGCTGCCTCTTCATCGCCAATCGACGCTATGAGAATCCTCTCACTAGCCTTTAACGCTCGCCTTAAGATATCCTCGTGGAAGGAGCGTATACCCTTAACCTTGATAATTCTAACCTCGCTGCCAGGTCCTAACGACAGCGTATGAAAACTCCCTTTAGCATGAAATCTCTCGGGGGCTTCTACTACAACCCCTTTTATCCTAAGCTTTTTCGTAAACCTGTGATAGCTAATTCCCTTAATCTCTATCCCTAAGTAGACTCTAACCCTCTCCCCTCGTACTGACTTCCCGCTACGCCGCTCTACCTTAATCTGCCTTGTAGTCCACGAGTAGACGAGGTCACCCGGCTCCAGCAGCAATGCTAGGTAGTATAGATCCTCAGGCCTCTCCACTACGACTTTAAGCTCGTCCTCCTCTCGCTCCAGTATCCTCATTACCCGCACCTACCTCGGCCTTTAAAGCTAGGCTTTAAGAGCCCTCTCATATAGCTCGAGTACATCTTCTACACTACACAACACTCGCGCTACGACGGTCCAAGCGTCGAGAGGTTCCGGCGCTATAGATACCTTGAGGCTAGCTACCCCCTTCACCTCATCGCTAAAATCGCCCCGCTGGAACGCCCCTACGAGGACAGCTGGTTTCTCGAACTCTACAATACGACTCGCTAACTCCCTAGGGGGGCAGGGCGTACCCTCTTCGCTCAACAACACCACTACGTCACAACCTTTTAACACGTCGGTAAGGCGCGCTCCCAATATCCTAAGCAAGGGCTTCTCCGCTTTAGGCGGCACCTTGCCCTCCATAAGCAATTGTTCAATTAACCCCACAAACCTGTTATAGTTCCTCGGAAGCCTCGTCTGAGGCGCTACCTCTATGACATGCCCTCTATATGTGTGCACAAGTAGCTTTAACATCCCAAACCTGTTCAGCATCGAGCTCTGAGCTATTAACATGCATATGTGAGCTATATCGGGCCTTCCCCTCTTCTCTCTATCCTTAAGCTTCCTCATTGCAGGGTAGTGTATCGATATATCTAAGAGCAGTTCTGTAGGCCGCTTACCCCTCCTCCTCGCCGAAGCCTTTACGGCGGGATGAGACGCTATCTCCTTAGGAACGAGCTCTATACCAGCGTCGGCTAACACGAGCGTTAGCACCTTCAACTTCGCTCCCGTTCGCTAACGCAATTAGCAGTACTTAAGGCTCCACTACGTTACACCATCGATGCGGAGAGACTACATAGCCGATATAGCCCTCCAGAGGATAAGACGGCTCATGGAGCTGGCTGAGAAAGTGTTTGATAAGGATCCGGAGCTAGCGCATAGATACGCTGAGCTAGCCTTCAGGATAGCCCTCAGAGCTCGGATAAGGATGCCTAAGGAGTATAAGCTAAGGATCTGCAGGAAGTGCATGTCCTACCTCCAGCCGGGCGTAACAGCTAGGGTGAGGGTAAGGTCCGGTAGAATGCCACACGTAGTTATAACGTGCCTCAGGTGTGGATACATGCGGAGGATCCCAACTAAGCGTAGATCCTCGAAAGCAGCAAGATCTCCTGAGGAGTTAGCTCATAGACCCTCTTCTCGAGGAGAGGACTCCTATCGTCCTTTAAAACCTCGTAAAGCTTAGGAAGCTTAACCTTCAAGACCTTGCCTAGCTTCCTCCTACGCTGCGAGAATAGGATGGCCGTAAGCCTCTCAACCTTCTCCAGCTCTTCGACCTCACATCGGCCTTCTTTAGGCTTTAAGATTACTATTAGCGAATCCACCTTTGGTTGAGGGTAGAAGGCAGTTCTCGGAATATAGCCTGCATGTTCGATCTCAAAGCTTAACTGCATTATTACGGAAAGCCGCCCATAGCTCTCAGTACCGGGTTTAGCTAGTAGCCTAAGGGCAAGCTCTCTTTGAAGCACCAACACCCCTCTCCTAAATCCCCCCTCCTTAGCTAGCTTGACCAATATCCTAGATGCTACGCTGTAGGGCGTGTTAGAAAGCACCTTCGTAACGCGCGGCATCTCCATATCTAGAAAATCCTGCCACACAATCTCAACATTCCCAAATTTCCTCACTCTATCCCTAAGAGCCTCTACAAGCTTCCTGTCGACTTCCACTGCTATCACCTTAGAAACGAGCGGTGCTAACGCGACTGTAAGCGTTCCAAGACCAGCGCCTATCTCTAGCACGACATCGGTGTTAGTGGGGGCTAAGGCCCGGATTATCGCATCCCTAGCTCTCTCGCTTACCAAGAAGTTCTGGCCAAGCCTCTTCTTAGGCCTAATACCGTACTTAGCGAGCAACCTTAAGGTATCGCCCCTCAGGCTAATTACTCCCATCCCCTACACAAGGTTTTAAGCCATAACAGCATTATATAATACGCCGGGCAACGGTCGCCGCCCGAGAGGCCTTAAGGCTTCGATGAAAGGCGGTATACCCCAGCCCGGCACACCCAATCTTCTCTCTCGCCAGCCATTAACGGGTACTCCTCAAGGGACATTCTCTCATCTAGCGGCAGCGCCTCTACCAACCACGCCTCATCCCACTCCTCGCTAAAGTACTCCTCCCTAGTGAGCGTGCACCCTCCCAGGAGCCTTCGGGGAACTACTTCAACCTCACCCCTCACTTTTAAGAAATAGACGGTTCCCTCGTCGGATATGCTCTCGTACGGGAGCCCAATTACTTGTGCGCGCCTAAATAGTCTCAGGCCCGTCTGGTACCTATCCTTCACTACTACCGGGCATAGGTGCACGTTAAGCTTTAAGCACTGCTCCTCTAAGGCCCTTAAAACCCTTAGACCGGTTTCCAAGCTCCCCTTAGCCGAGATGTAGTCGTCGCTTAACTCGTACCCCCTCTGGAGGAGGGCAGCTGCGTTTTCCTCGGAAAACTCGAGCTCGTTAAGATTTAAGAAATCTAGCCCCCTGGCTTCCGCGAGCTCAGCCGCCCTAATCAGCGCAGTCTCCTCTCCTGGAAGGACTGGAAGCTCTAACCCTATGCAAATCTCTCGCCCTTCCACAACGCTTAACACTTGCTCGAGCTTATCTAGCGGCGGATGAAGCCTTAGCTCATCCAACCCTTCCTCCTCAAGCCTCCTTAACAGCTCCCTAGTTAGGGTTAAGCCAGACGTGTACAGGTGGACGTGGAACTCTCCCCCAAACCTCGACTTGACAGCTTCAAGCACTTTCAAGGTTCTATCCGGCTTAACGAGCGGATCTCCCCCGGTAAGGCTAGCACCTTCAGAGCCCGACTTAGCGATCTCGGCTATAACCTGGCGGATACTCGCTACCCTAACTTCATTGACTAGGAACACGTCCTTACCCCTCCGCTCACTACTCAGTGGACAGTAGAAGCACCTCCTCGGGCAGAGCCCTGTTATAAAGATCACCGACTTTAGACCTCTCTGACAGAGCTTACATCCCTTAGGCAGCTCGCCTAGCACAAAGCTACCGGTGGGTAATCGCTTAACCACGCTCGTTCACCAGGTCTAGGTACATAACGTAACAATCTTCACCATCTAAATAGTATTTACGTATCCTACCAACCACCCTAAAGCCGTAGCTATGATAAAGCGATATGGCTGGCGAGTTCGACACCCTAACCTCCAGCCTTACTCCCCGCACTCCTTTACGCTTAAGCCTCTCGATGCTCTCCTTAAGCAATAGCCTCCCAATTCCTCGCCTCCTAAAGGAAGGGTGCACGGCGATCGATACGAGGTGCCCTACACTTCCACACCTAATTAGGGATATCGCGTACCCAACCACCCTCCCGCGTAGGCACGCTACGATGAACAAGTCTTTACAGATAGCTAAGTACGATTTTAGTAAAGAAGGCGGATACGGGAACTTAAAGCTTAATCTCTCTATTTCGTAGATCTCCTCTAGGTCCTCCGGCTTAGCGGTCCTAATCTCTAATCCTTTATCTGCTCTAGAAGGGCTATTGCCTGCCATATCATCGTCCTTGCGTAGAGGGGGGCGTTGGGATCCATCGATACCTCATCTAGCTTTGAGATCGCGTTAGCTGCCCTTAATCCAACCGACATCTTGCTGTCGAGCAATATCTCGATGGATTCACTAGCAACGCGCCTTATGTTACGCGGGATGCCCCTATCCTCCGAGATCTTCCTCAATATCTCTATAGCGTCCCTAAGCTGCTTTGGCTCACTCATATAAGACCACCCCTCGCTATAGAGGAAGGCTGAGATATATCGCTTTACCCGGTGAAGTAGCGTGGAAGGGGGCGTCAGGGTTAGAGGCATCTACGCTACGGCCCTCACAAGGCTACTGCTAGACGAAGGGATACCTATAGCGGACCCCACCGACGTGATAGTGACACGGTTCGGGGAGGAGGTTAAGAGCGGTGCCTCACTCCCCGCGCTCGTAACGGTGAAAGATAGGGAGGATAGACAAGCCTTGGTAGCAGTTGGAGAAGGAGAACTCCTAAATCGCGCGGTAGAGGCGATCGCTAAAAGGATCACGTGCTGCGTGAGGCGAGTATGGCCGGGACCTAACTACACGTTGAAGGTTAAAATTGTCGAGAAAGAAGGGGGCGGCTACCTCGTCGAGGGACCTGAAGGCGTTAGGGGACTGCTCTTTAGAGTTCATGGCGTTAAGCCAGGGGACCTCGTTCTTGCACACGTAGCTAAGCCTGATCCGCGAAGGCCGCTGCTAAGGCCTGGAGCTGTAGTCACTGGTGCTTACGCTAGGCTTGTTCAAGGAGCTAGGCACTCCCTAAGCGAGTTTATAAGGGACTACGAAAAGGCCTCTGAGCTATTAGCGCTCGCCTCCTCGCTCGGCCTAGAAGGGTGGGGGGTTAGGTTTAGAAGTAGTGCAGCTAAGGCGCCCTTAACGCGGATCCTAGATGACCTCTCAAACCTCAAGGAGAGGGCTAAAGAGCTAGAGAAGAGGGCCTCTGAGGCGCAAGAGCCGTGCATTTTGGAGAGGGGCGACGAGATAGCCTTCATCTTACTACCCTTAAAGGGTAAACGTGATATGGACGAGGTTAGATCTAAACAACAGCCAACGTTGCCGCTTCATCACTTCTTCAAGTCCATAGATAGGGACCTCTCGACTAAGGTAGACCTCTTCGAGGAGGCCCTAGCTTGCTGTAACCGTACCTGCCTCTCAGAGGTCCTACTAGGAGACTACCTTAAGCGCATCAAGCGGCTAAATTCTAAGTATGTAACCATAATCCACGAGAAGATAGGAGGAGATACGGTCTACTTTAAGGGGAAGGCCGAGATAGTCGACGAAAATGAGGTAGTTTTCGCAATGGAACGAGTAATTAAGAGCGAGGGAGTGTACGATGGGCTTAACGTGGAGAAGAAGCCGGGCGACGTAGCTAGGACGATATTCGCCCCCTTCTCGCCACTACTGGCCCACGTATACTACGGCGAAGGTGCGATGAAAGGCGCCTACATCAGCGTGGGAACTCCGCTAGAGCTAGCGCCAAGCGGGAGGGGATGGTACCTTGACCTGGAAGTGGACGTAGTAGCTAAGCCGAGCGGCGAAGCCCAAGTAATAGATCTTCAGGAGCTAGAGAGAGCAGTCGAAAAAGGCGAGATAGCTGAGGAAGTTGCTCAAGAAGCGATAAACATAGCAAGGAAGGTTGAGGCAGAGGTGAGCAAGGGATTTACGGAGGAGAAGATCGTAGAGCTAGTATCCAAGCTTAAGACAAGCCCCATAACAGCGCGTAACGCTTAAGTCGTCCTACAAACACTCTTTATCCGGCGCGGGGGTGCCCGAGCTAGGTCAAAGGGGGCGGACTGAGCCTCCCGAAAAGGGAGCAGTAAGCTCCGCTGGCGTAGGCCTGCCCGGGTTCGAATCCCGGCCCCCGCACCAGTTCTTCACCCTTCTCTAACAATATAAGCGAAGGGCTCCTCTAAGAGAGATGACTATAAAGATTGTCTACAGCCTCTGGCATCCTCACGAGCTTCGAGATGACACGGTAGGAGTTAGCTGTCTTAAAGGACTCAGCCACTATAACCTCGAGGAAGCCGGCGAAGAACTCGAGGACGCGCCGGGCTTTGCTGAACTCCGACGCGCCCAGGTACTCGAGCGTCGCACTTCCTACCCCGCTTAAGGGCGAGTCTCCTTATTTCTGTCAGCTATCGTTCTCGTGCAGTATCGGGTTAAGGGAATGATAGGCGCCTGCTCGACGGCCCTAGTTAATGAGTTAAAGAGGGAAAGGCGCATAGGGCTTGAGGCGCGCATAGTGGACGTCATCGGCCGGGTCCTCGCAGCGAACCTGACGGTGAAGGTGCCGCGGGGGTATGTCTCCTGCATAACGGGTCGTTAGCGTGCGGCGAGAGGACCCTTATGCTAAGCTACGTGTGCTTTACGCTTCACGAGAACCTGTCCTAGTATTACGCGCCAGCTAAGTTCTACGGGATGAGACGGCCGCTAAGGGTCGTGAGCAGCTATACGGTCGGTGTCGAGCGGCTACATATCCGCGTACTCGTCAGCGAAGGGAAGTTTCGGTGCTACGGGGTGAGGGGCACGGTAGAAGAGGATCGTACGAGCTTAAAGGTATACGTGGTCTTAGACCTGTGCGAGTATGCGGCTACTTTGAAGTCGCTTAAGGCGGCTACCGCGCTCGTGCAGGCAGCGGTCGTCACGACCTTTACCGTCATGTGGATAGTCGCGCTGAAGCGAAGCCCCGAGCCAGCGGCTAGGTCGATAATCGGCGTAGTCCTAAGCGGCCTCCCCATAGCTCTAGCCCTACCTAGCCTAAAGGAGGATTCGCTCGCGACTTCATGAAGTTCCTCCTCTACGACCTGTACGCGTTCGCGTTCCTTTCCGCGCTAAACCTGTTCCTCCTAGCTGCATAACCTAAAGGATTCCCAAGGCGATTAATCCTTCTACTACCTCCCCTCTCCGCCGTTCTAGTCTTAACCTACACCGTGTACCTCATCGATCCGCGTGAGCCCTTAATTAGCTCACTCACGGCAAGGCTCACCATATATCGCTGCCGAGACGCCTGCGAGGCCGTCCTCGAGTACTTACTACCTTATACTTCCAAGACTGGTCCGTCTCCCCGTCGACCATACTACTCGCCGTCCCCTCGCAGAGCTAGTCTTAGCAGTTACTAGGGAAGACCCTTAGGGAAAAGAGGAGAGCGGTTAGGGTAGTAGGCCTAACGAGTAGAGGAGGCCTAGGATCAACGTGATAAGGTTTAGGGTTAAGTCGCGGGAGGACGACGAAGCC
>CAZAZN010000020.1:5956-25798 GCA_964489665.1 uncultured Thermofilaceae archaeon | reverse complement strand
GTCTAGAGCCCTTAGCCCCTCTCCGTAGCGCCTAAGGAGCTCGTAGATAACGCCAGCGCAGAACGCATCCCCCGCCCCCGTTGGGTCTACGACGCGCACCCTAAACGCCCCCTGCCTAACCCTACACCGCTTAGTGGCCGCCACCGCCCCTCGGCCGCCAAGGGTTAGGAAGACCAGCCTAGCCCCCAAGCCTATTACCCTGCCAAGCGCCTCGTCAAGGTCATCAACACCCGTGAAATCCCTAAGCTCCCTCTCGTTACAGTGGTACACGTCGACGTACCGCATCGCCTCCTCCAGGAACGCCCAAGACCTACCGTAGGGGTGTACGCTGTCGACGAACGTCAAGCAGCCCCTCCTCTTAGCCTCGGCGAGCAAGCTCGCGAGCTCCTCGTCAACCCTCCCGGTTATGCCGACGGCCACGTACAGCAGCGCTGGCTTCACCTCATCTAGGGCCCGCAGCACCATCTCGGGCTCCATGAGGAGCGACGAGCTAAACTCGACGTGAAACCTGCGATCCTCCCCCTTAACGACCAGTATCACGTTCTTGTTGGTGCTCTCGCCTCTCCTCTCGACGAACAGCCTTATCCGGTGCCGGGATAGCTCCCGCACGATGAACTCCCCGAAGACGTCACCGCCCACGGTGCCCACGAGCGCTATGTCCTCCGGCCGAACCCCCAGCTTAATGAGGTCTATGGAGATGTTAGCTGGGTGGCCGCCAATGCACAGCCTAATCCCTCGCGGCGCTACCACGCTACCTCCCGGCTCCGCTACCCTGTCGAGGCCAGCTACCACTATATCGGCCACCAAGAAGCCCGCTAGCAAGACCCTAGCTCCGCCCAGAGCCACCACCCACCCTTACCGGGGTCCCCCGCTGGCGTAACCTCTTCACAGCTCAGCACTGCCCGAGCCTGATCATCCCCCGGCTAGTTCCTTTTCGCTAGCCGACTTAAGAGTTTTAAGAGCTAAGCAGGCGGAGAAACAGAAAATAGAGGCTTCTCGTAAATACTCCGCAGGGGCTGATGAGACACTCCGATGCCGATCCGTGATTGAAGGGTAGGTTGCTGACCCTAGCGCTCTAGGAAGCGCCACCCCCTCCGGTGCCGCATCCTCCTACGCCTCCTTAATCCCAACCCCATCCGCCCGCCAAAAGGAACCATAGGGTACGCCCAGTACCCAAACCCCCTGAATGAGGCGGAGGGAGTAGCCCAGCTCCAGCTCCTCGGAGGCTGTGGAACGGCAGTCCTTGGCCTAAAGTTGGGGCACGCTGGCCCGTCGGCCGGCACCCTTATCCTGTAGAGCGTGCACATCCCATCAACGAAATAGGCGCAATCACCGTGCTTCATGCTGATTCTGTGATAGTGCTCGTAATTAAAAGCCTACCGATCAACGCGCTTGTGCGAGCGCGGAATAGGCCCGACTCAAGGCTGCTCTACGATGCGCTAAGGCGGCGGTGGGGATGTTAAGTCCTAGGGAGGGATGGCAAGTGCCTACGGAGCGAAGGTAGATGGTTTCAGCGGCCTGTGACCTCACCTTAATAGCGCGACGCTACATATTCCTCTGTGTCGAGGCTAGTGTCAAAGGGCAGGTTCAAGGTGCTATTTGACGAGTACGGCGACATCATAAGGCTAGAGTTCGACGGCGAGGTCTATGAGGGCCACGGGCACGTCGTGTCCATACCGTTTGTTAAAGTAGCTGACGTCAAGCTGGAGGAGATACCCGAGGACGTGTACATCGAGCCTGTGGAGAGAATTAAGGACAACGTCATTTACCCTATAAGGTACTCGGAGATCCTAGCGTTCGAGGTGCACTACGGCCCAGACGAGGCGTTCGTGGAGCTCATGGAGAGGAGGAAGTTCTGGGAGAGCTATATAGGGCTAGACGCCTACGCCGAGGCCCTCGAGAAGGTGCTTAAAGAGCTGGAGTCGCGCAGGCTCATAGCGGGCTTCCACGCGGACTGGGACGGCGACTACTTCACCTGTCAATTCTCGGTACCCCTCTCCCCTCGCCTAACCTTAGAGGAGGCGGTAGCAGCGATGCGCAAATTCCTGGAGTTGCTGAGCCTAGCTGTTAAGAGGGCCTTAGTCGACATCCTAGCACCCCTCGTCGAGGAGCTAGAGGCTTACCCCTCGCTAGACGACTTAGAGGAAGAGATGGCTAAAGCCCTCAGCTCTCCACTCAGCGAGCAGTAGAGGGCGATTAAGAAGGCCTTCGGATTTCTAGGGAGGTTAAACCCAGCGCCCGCTGCCGAGAGCCGTTAACGTAGCTTAAGCCACTAGCTATATATTGATGGGGAGGACTGCCGTAGCCGTTAACGAGGGGGTGAAGGCTGAGCTCGTAAAGATAGCCGTTAAGCTATGGGGAGGAGGATGGACTTAAACGCCGTCATAAGGTACCTAGTATCGCTGTACAAGAGGCAGAGGCGCAGGCCTGAGCTCTTCAAGCTCTTCTGCGGGCCAATCCCAGGCCTAAGCTTCGAGGAGGCCTACGAGGAGCTAATCAAGGAGAGGAGGGCAGACCTTGAAAAGGTGGAGAGGAAGTACCAGGCTAGCCCTTAACAAGGGGTCCTGCTAGCCCTAGCGCTAGGCGAGCCGAGCGCCGAAAGCCTTAGAGACGCCATAAATAGCCTAGAGGTGGAGGCGCTAACGCACGAGCTCTCCATAGTCGAGATGACCTATGTGCTTTGTAGGAGGGTGGGTCCAGCCCTAGCGCTCAAGAAAAGAGATCTCCTGCTAAAGTCTAGGGTCTTCGAGGTAGTCCCGGTTTCAGAGCTCGCCGACGAAGCCGCCATGGTAAAGTGCGAGAGAGCGCTATCGCTAGCCGATTGTTTTACGATAGCCCTCACCCAAGTCTACGGCTGCCCAGCGGTTTTCGCTAAAAAGGAGAAAGAGCTAGAGCGTGAAATGAAGAGGAAGCCCTTTAAGGTAAGGATACTCTTCCTAGTGGAGCAACCGAACAGCATTATCCCGTAATAGCCCAAGCACCCCGCAGCAAGCCGTCGTGACAACTATAGCATCTCCAGCGAGCTACTGAAGATCTTAACTCTTTCAGCCTCCTCCCCCACCCTAACGACTACCCCGTGCGCAACCCTCTCGCGCCTAACGAAATCCCTCATCTTCTGCACGGCCTCCTCCCAGGTATCCGCCACGGCTATTAAGCGGCCGCGAGCTATAGCGACCCACTTGCCCCTGTATCGGGGATCCCTCAGCAGCGACTCGTATACCCTGTTGTTAGCTCCCTCCTCGGTCTCAGTAGTTAAGCCGCAATGGAGGTTAACGTAGAGGGATAGAGCTTCGTTCACCACCCTGTAAACTGGCACGCCCCTCCTTGCCGCTATAGCCTTAATAGCCCTGTAGATCTCTTCATCCAAGTTCTTCAGGAAGAACCCCCTCATCGATGTATCAGTTGTATACCCCTTGCCACGTATTATATAAAAAACAAAAACATACGTCCATTCGGGAGCTAATGGTACGTCGCTTCTCGCTAAAGAGCGGGGAGGTCTCAGAAGTCATCCTCTCAGCCGCTGGCGTGCACGAATCCCGCCAACCCATAGCCGTGACCGCTGATCTAGCAGTATCGTGTGCGGGGAGCGGTCTTACTGGTACGCTTTTAAGCTTAACCTAACTGCCTATCACGGGACTGAGCGGTGGGGTTTACGTACGTCGACGTTCTCGTCCGCGGTAGGAGGGCTTCCAGAACCGTTAGGATGCTTGTCGATACTGGGTCAACGTACATAGTCCTCGATCCCAAGACTATCAGCGAGCTAGGCCTCGTCGAGACGCCTTACAGCGTTGAGCTGACCCCGGCTGACGGTAGGAGGGCTAGGGCTAGTCTGTACCTAGCCGAGGTCGAGGTTAAGGGTAGGAGGGGGCCCGCCTTCGTAGCCGAGCTAGACGTGCCCACGCCCCTACTAGGCGTGCACGCCCTCGAGACTCTAGGCTTCAAGGTAAACCCGAGGACGGGGGATCTCGAGGAAGTATCCCCCAGAGGGAGGATACCTGCTGCAAGCTAACGCCAGCTTCCAGAGTACACGTGTCGGAGGTCCTGGCGTGTCTTACCTAGGCCGGTATCGCCTCACCGTCTATCGCCTTAAGTACGTTAGGAGGGGCTCCGATCTTAAGGTTGGTCGTAGGAGGGGTTGCGGGGGGTTAGCCTTCTCCTAGTGGGTTTTTAGCAGGTAAAAGAACAGTGCTAATTTACGTCACCTATCTATTTCTTGTTCGGTGAGCGGCTTGAAGAGGCTTGGAGTCGGCGTAGTGGGGCTCGGCAGGATTGGCGTGCTGCACGCCGAGGTCTTCGCCTCTAGGATTGAGAGGGCTAGGCTGGTGGCAGTCGCTGACGTTAGGGAGGAGGTCGCTAAGAGCGTCGCTGAGAGACTTAGGGCTAAGGCCTACACGAGCTACGAGAAGATGCTCAAGGACCCCGAGGTCGAGGCGGTCGTGATCTGCACCCCGACCTTCCTGCACAAGGACATGGTCGTGCGAGCCGCTGAGGAGGGTAAGCACATCTTCTGCGAAAAGCCGTTGACGGTTACGGTTGAGGAGGCTAAGGAGTGCCTTAGGGCCGTTGAGAAGGCTGGCGTTAAGCTGCAGGTAGGCTACATGAGGAGGTTCGACTACGCCTACAGGAGGGCTAAGGAGAAGATAGAGAAGGGCGAGATAGGCGAGCCGCTAGTGTTCGTCGGGATCGCTAGGGATCCTGGAGCGCCTCCGGGCTGGGCAGCCGACCCGTCTAAGAGCGGCGGCATATTCCTGGACATGCTTAGCCACGACTTCGACATGGCTCGCTGGCTAATGGGCAAAGAAATTAGGGAGGTCTACGTCATCGGAGGAGCGTACCTGTACGACGAGATTAGGGAGAAGGGCGACCTAGACGTCGTCATGATAAACTTCAAGTTCGAGGGTAGGGCGGTTGGCTTCATACACGGCAGCAGGAAGTCCGTCTTCGGCTACGACCTCAGGACCGAGGTCATGGGCACGGAGGGCACCGTGTACGTCGGCACAATACCCGACCCGATGTTCGCCCATGGGAGGCCCGACGGCGTAGTGTACGGCGGCGTGCAGTGGTTCTGGAAGAGGTTCTACGACGCCTACGTCGACGAGGACATACACTTCGTCGAGTGCGTGTTAGAGGATAAAAAGCCGCTAATTACGGGAGAAGACGGCCTCAGGGCGGTCGAGATAGGCGAGGCCTGCTGGCGGTCCTACAGGGAGGGCAGGCCAGTAACCCTAGGTTAAGGCGGCTTAGGGCTTAGCCGCCTCACCCTCCCTCGAAAGTTTTTCTACCAGCTCCTTAGCGTAATCGTACCTTATCTTACCCTCCCTAACCATTATCTCCACGACCTTGTCGATTAGCGGGCCGGTAGCCCCCGCCATTATGGCTAGGTTCCTCGCGTGGAGCTTCATGTGCCCTCTCTGTATGCCCTCGGTCGCGAGCGCCTTTAGGGCGGCGAAGTTCTGGGCTAGGCCCACGGCCCCCATTACCTGAGCTAGCTCGTCGGCGGTCTTAACTCCGAGGATCTTGAGGGCTATCTTAGCTATCGGGTGGGTCCTAGTAGCCCCGCCAACAATTCCGACGGCCATCGGCATCTCGAGCGTGCCCACCAAGTTCCCGTCCTTATCCTTCTCCCACCTAGATAGCGGCTCGTACCGCCCGTTCCTAGCCGCGTAGGCGTGGGCTCCCGCCTCTATCGCCCTGTGGTCCTGCGCGGTGGCTAGGGCTACCGCGATGATCCCGTTCATAATGCCCTTGTTGTGGGTAGCCGCTCTGTACGGGTCGGCGGCGGCGAAGGCCCAGGCGTTAACTATCCCGTCGACCACCTCTTCTCCTCCGATGTCCTCCTTGTACACCTTGACCCAGGCCCTCACCAGCCTCCTATCGGCGAGGTTGGATACTATCCTGAGGTACACCCTGCCTCCCGTTATCCTCTCTATCAGCGGGGCGACCTTCTCGCACATCGTGTTGACGGCGTTAGCACCCATCGCGTCCCTAACGTCGACGAGCAGGTGGACTATCAGCATGGGGCCCTTAACCGTGTCTATGACGCGGGCCTCGACGTCCTTGCAGCCCCCTCCTAGCTTCACGAGCACGGGGTCCTGCTCGTTAGCTAGCTGCATTATCTCGTCCTTGTGGTCTAAGACGACCATCCTCTGGTACCAGGGATCCTTAAGCCCCGTAACCTGGATCTGCCCTATCATGATGGGCCCGGTAGTCCGGGCCTTGATCCCGCCGTCCCTCCTCATCAGCCTAGCGGCGTTGCTAGCCGCGGCTACTACCGACGGCTCCTCGAGGACCATCGGGACCATGTAGTCCTTGTCGTTGATCAGGAAGTTCACGGCGACGGCGAACGGGTATGCCATGGTTCCGATGACGTTCTCGATCATCCTATCGGCTATCTCTAGGCTAAGGTTACCTTCCTTCTTCAGGAGCGCTACCTCCTCCTCGGTTAGCCCGGCGAACTCCGCGACGCGCTTAAGCCTCTCCTCTAGCGGCAACTTGTAGAAGCCGGGTATGCGGGAGGTCTTACCCGACACTTAGCCCACCTCGCCTTCAAGAACTACGGCAGGCACTAAAGCGGTTTTCGGCGCCAGGCAGTAACATACTTGCGAAGAATTCACAAATATGTGATTCACAAGCTTGTGAACATTCACATATTTGTGAATTAGGAGGGCTAAAATATAACCCTCCCGTGTGCACTATCACCTGAAGCTATGGGCGCTAGGCTAGGGCCGGAGCTGGCTAAGAGGTACCTTAGGGCAGGGTATAGGCTAGTGGGCAGGCATAGCGCCGTAGAGGTGTGTAGGTGGGCTAAGACCGCGCTTAAGGGCGGGCCCTACTGCTACAAGAGGTGGTACGGCGTTAGGAGCCATAGGTGCGTTCAGATGACGCCTAACCTCAACTTCTGCAACTTCGCCTGCGTGTTCTGCTGGAGGATGCACCTTCCAGGGCGCTTTAAGCTCCCCGATGGGTGGGAGTGGGATAGGCCGGAGGAGATAGTCGAGGGGTGCATAAGGGCCCAGAGGGAGCTACTAATAGGGTTTAAGGGCAACCCCAAGGTGACGCGGGAGAGGCTCCTCGAGGCGATGTTCCCGAGGCACATGGCGATAAGCCTCGACGGCGAGCCAGCCCTCTACCCGTACCTAGTCGACTTGGTTAAGGTCGTGAAGGAGAGGGGCATGACAGCGTTCGTCGTCACCAACGGCTCGGTTCCCGAGAGGCTAGAGGAGATGCTCGAGAGGGGAATCGAACCGACTAACCTATACGTAAGCGTGTACGGCCCTGACCCCGAGACGTTTAAGCGCGCGGCTGTCCCGCTAATACCCAACGCGTGGGAGAAGGTCCTGGAGAGCCTAGAGCTTCTTCCCGAGTTCTCGACTAGGACCATAATCCGGCTCACGATGGTTAGGGGCCTAAACATGGCAAACCCCGAGGGCTACGCAAAGCTCGTAGAGCTTGGCCAGCCGAGGTTCTTGGAGCTTAAGGGCTACACTTGGGTGGGAGAGAGCCAGAAGAGGCTTCCGAGGACGGCAATGCCCACCTTGGAGGAGCTGGTGAAGTTCGGCTCGAAGATCGCCGAGCGAGTGGGCTACATTCTAAAGCACGTCGACGAGAAGAGCAGGGTGGTCATGTTCGTTAGGGACGAGGAGACTTGGGAGTGGAACTTAAAGCTAGTTAAGGAGTGGAGGGAGCTCGAGGCTAGGCTCGACGAGGCCTGGAGGGGTAGGGTAAAGGACCTTAAGCTAAAGAGGGGTAGGCTGCCGGACGAGGAGGCCTATAAGGTGAGCGTTTAAAGTAGCCGGTGTAAGGGTACTAGGGGCGGCGCTTGAGGAAGGTGGGTAGGTTCGAGGTAATGGCCCTCCTACAGGCGGCTAGGTACTACGTGTTAACCGGCGATAAGGAGAAGGCCCTATCCTTTGGCTTGAATAGAGCGATATTTTACGCCTGGGCCAAGCGCTATGCCCCGCGGGGCGTGCCCCTAGCGAGGAGGGAGAGGATAGGTGCTGGCGTCGAGGTCGTTAAGGAGGGGGATAAGACCATTGTGTACGTTGGCGACGAGGCAGCGTACCTCGGCCCTAGCGGCTACTTTACAATTGGCGGAAGGGAGCAGACGCCCCGCGAGTTCATGAGGAGGGTTGCCGAGAAGATAGGCGCCGTCATGCCGTTCGAGGAAGCATGGAAGCTGGCAGTAGACTACGTTAAGAGCTTCGAAAGGCGCGTGCTCCTTAGCCAGGAGAAATTCTTCGAGAGGGTTTACAAGCCTGTTAGGGATAACTTCCCCGAGGGGCTCAGGAGGAGGGGGCAGCTAACGCTATTCTAGCCTCGCTAGCCTAACGGTCTCCTTAGCGAGCTCGCTTATGCGGGAGCCGTCATAGCCGTACACGGCGCTCCTGATGGTGTCATTGAGGGGCTCGTACCACTCCTTCGGTATGCCCTTAGCCCCCTTCATCGCGCCCACTATCGAGCCCACTGTAGCGCCGTTACAGTCCGTGTCGAAGCCGCCCATCACGGCTATCGTAATGGACTTGGCGAAATCGCCTTCTCCCCACAGCAGGGCAACCGCCACTATCGCGGCGTTATTGACGACGTGGACGGGGTGGTAGCAGCCGTACCTAGCGACGACGCCATCAAGCGCCTCCTCCCAGCTAACGCCCTTAGACCTAAGCTCTAGCGCGTAATTGATGGCTTCAGCTAGCCTAGACGTCTTAGGGATCTCGGAGAGGCCTACCCTAACCACCTCTTCGGGGTCGCTCGTCACGAAGGCCGCCGAGACCATCGCGGCGACAAACATCTCGCCGTACACGCCGTTCTTCACGTGGGATAGCACCGCGTCCCTGTAAGCGAGCTCAGCCGCCCTCTCGGGCTGCCCAGGCGATACGTAACCCCAGAAGTCCCCCCTAATCTGGGCACCTATCCACTCACGGTACGGGTTTAGGAACCTGGCGGTCTCAGGGGGCTTAAGCCCGAGGGTTAGGTTGCGGTAAGCCGCTCGCTCCGCGGTGTAAACCGCGTAGTAGGGCAGCCTACTCAGCCACTCCTCGGCTACGTCCTCTGTGCGGAACTCGTCCCTCCTTCTCTTGTAGACCGAGAGGTTCACGATGAGGTAGTCGACGTCGTCGTCCCGCTCAACCCTAGTGATAGCTCCCCTTAGGAGCCTCGCTCTCTCAGCCCTCTCCTCCTCCGTGAATGCGCCCTCGGGGAAGTAGTACTTGAGCGGGTACTCGCCGGCCTTAACCAGCCTCTCCCTTATCTTGCTCCTATACCACCCCTCGACAGGCTTACCGAGCATGCAGCCGATGCACTTCCCCAGCCACGCGCCCAAGACCTTATCATCGAGTTCCTCGCTGCTAGGCCTGCCCATGTCTCGAGGCCCCTTAGGCCTAAGCCGCCTAATCCCCGACAGGTCGGTAGGCTCCTCGTAGCCGAAGTCGGGGCGCATCGGTAGGCACTTCATCTCCTCGTAAACCGACATGAGCCTCCTCACGTCGTACCCAGCCTCCTCGAGTCTCGCCCTAACCGCGCTTACGTCGTAGCCCTCCTCCTCAAGCTGCCTGATCTCAAGCCTGAGAAGCTCCCGGAGTAGCTGGGGGCTAATCATGCTAGCACCACTCTCTCTACGCAGAGGCGGGATTTAACAATGCCCTAGGAAGCCTCCCTTAAGTCGCCTAATCGCCCCCTCACTCAAAATATGTTTATCTTTCATAGTATATTAGACCGTAAACTATCACTATTATACAAGGTCTTTAAGGCGATAAGCGCCATACTATTTAGCCTTATAAAAATATGTATGTTAAATATCGGTTAGCTATTTGAGATATGTGAAGCAAGGACGCATAGCCGGTATAAGGCTTTCTAAGCAAACCTCAAAAGCCTATTACACTTACTAACCGCTAGGATTATAAACACCTTCCAGTAGCCCTGTTAATAGGGGATGAAAATGCCGGCTAGGAGGGATGTCCTAGACGAGGCTGGGATCGCGATCCTCAAGGCGCTAAGCGAGATCGGCGGTCCTGCCAGTTGCAAGGAGATCGCCGAGAAGGCGGGACTGCCAGTTAGGAAGGTAGTCGGCAAGATGAGGGGCCTAGTGAATAGGGGCTACGTCGAGAGGGTTGGCGAGGGCAAGTACGCCATCACCGAGAAGGGCAAGACGGCTATCGAGGGGCAGGCTACGCTGGTAAGCTAACACTTTCGAACAACTTCTCGCTAAGCCATTAAATACCCTATTTTTTTACCCTCTCTGAATGCTGCTAAGGAGCATAGAGAGGAGGCTCGTTGAGCTGGCTTCTTGGGACCTAGAGGAGCCTCCAATCTACATGGCTTGGGGTAGGGGGCGCCGTATTCCCCTACTTAAGACCCTCCTCTCCTCGTGCTGTAGGAACTCCTGCTACTACTGCGCGATTAGGCGGGAGAGGAGGGTCTTAAGTAGGGGAGGGTGGAACCCTGAGAGGCTCGTGCGGGTTACATTGGAGCTCTGGAGGCGGGGTGTTATCAAGGGCTTTTTCCTCTCCTCGGGGATGTTCGGCGACCCTGAGAGGGTTGTAGAGCTCCAGGTGGAGGTCGCTAGGAGGCTTAGGGAGCGTGGGTACACGGGCTACATCAACCTTAGGCTCATGCCGGGCACGCCCCGCTGGCTCGTGTGGGAGGCCGCTGAGGTAGCGGATAGGATAGGCGTTAACTTGGAGAGCTTGTCTAGGGACGTGTTCTACGACATAGCCCCCGACAAGGGGGATTACCTCAGGGACCTGCTGGACGTGCTTAGAGAGGCAGCCGCCGCTCGAGACGTGCTGAGGAGGGAGGGGGCGCTAAGGGCCGGTATTGCGACTCAGGTAATCGTAGGATTGGGGGAGACGGACCGCGAGGTTATCGAGGGGACGTTCAGCCTCTTAAGGGAGGTTAGGCCTGCTAGGGTTTATTACAGCCCCTTCACGCCGGTACCCGATACGCCCCTCGAAGGGCACCCGCCCTGCAGCAGGGCTAGAGCAAGGAGGCTTTACCAGGCGTTTTTCCTAATGAGAGACTACGGTTTCACCCCCGAGGATTTTGAGTGCCTGCTAGACGACGGCGACATGCTCGCCAGCGTTGACGACCTCAAGGAGGCCTACGCTAAGGCTAACCGAGACGAGTACCCAGTAGACTTGAACTCCGCGAGCCTAAAGGAGATGTTAAGAGTGCCCGGTATAGGGCCTAGGATCGCTAGGGAGCTATTGAGGATAAGGAGCGAGCGTAGAGTTAGGCCAGAGGACGTTAGGAGGCTTGCTGGACCCGCTAGGGCCCGCAAGATTTTAAGGTACGTGAGCTTCTAGCCTCGATACCCTTGAGAGCCTACGCCTTACACAACGTCGTGGTAGAGGTTGAGGGGAAGCGGGTTAAGGTCGTCATAGAACGCCCGGTCGTGCCGGTTAAGGGAGGGCTAACTAGCCCGTGCAAAGCTGAACTAGTAAGGGACCTTGTCGAGGCTGCTAGCGAGGGCTACGGGGTGGTCAGGGTAGCTAGCCCCGAGAGCCCGCTACGCCTAACCGGGGGCTACGTACAGCTGGAGGAGAGACGGTTAATCTTAGTTAAGCGGGATGCCGATGCCCCTACCTATCCGCTCTGCCTAGACGCTCCCTCTGGCACGCTCGACGAGGAGTGGAGGCACCCGCTGGCCATGATAGCGGCTGAGAGCGTGGAGGTCTTAAGGCGCTTAGGAGATCGCCTAGCGTATCCGCTTATAGAGGGCTATGAGGAGGTCGTTCGCGGGGAGTTCGCTAAAGTCGGCGCAGTTCTCGGCGTTGAAGAGCTAGAGGGCATAGGAGCTTGCATCGAGCCCTTTCCCGGTTCTGAGGGGGTCGAGGTCGTATGGATGGGGGAGAGGCTAAGGGGCGTTGACGTGCTCCTAGACCTAACCTCTCGATCCATAGCGCTCGTAGGGCTGCTAAGAGTTGAGTCAGGCGGCTACGAGTACGCCGACGGCGAGCTGGGCGTGGATAGGAAGCCGCTTAACCGCGAGGTCTACGTCTTTGACTTCGAGCTCGAAAGGCTGGAGGTGTGGAAGGGCTTTAAGCTGAGGAAGATAAGGCCTATAAGCGCGCTTAGGGCCGAGAGGTTCACGCCAATCGCCGCCGTGGCGGTAAGCTCCTTTACATCGTTCGCCCCTGAGGGAGCCTTTCTTAGGCTGAGCCAGCTGTTAATGTATAAGCAAACGTTTATATATAAGTCGAGCTTTACAGACCTTAGCTCCTCGGGGAGGCGCCATGAGTAGGGCCGCTATCGAGGTCGGCAACCTGGTTAAGACCTACGTGAGCTATAGGCGTAGGGGCTTCTTCGGTAGGGAGAAGGTGCTGGTTAGGGCCCTTAAGGGCGTAAGCTTCGAGGTGAGGAAAGGCGAGGTGTTCGGACTACTAGGCCCTAACGGGGCTGGTAAGACCACGACTGTTAAGATAATCTCGACGCTCCTCCTCCCGGACAGCGGGACGGCTAGGGTGCTTGGCTATGACGTTATAGAGGAGGCGGCTAAGGTTAGGAGGATTATCGGCGTCTCACTAACCGTCGAGAAGGGCTTCTTCTGGAAGCTCACTGGCCGCGAGAACCTAAAGTACTTCGGGATGCTTTACGGCCTAGATGGGCCGAGGCTTAGGGAGAGGGTTGAGGAGGTCCTAGACCTAGTAGGCCTTAACGAGCTAGGGGCCGCGGATAAGCTGTACGAGGAGTACTCGCTTGGGATGAAGGCCCGCCTCTCACTAGCTAGGGCTCTGCTGACGGATCCTCCAGTCCTAATACTCGATGAGCCGACGCTGGGCCTAGACCCGCCTTCAGCCAGGGCGATAAGGGAGATGCTGGTTAGGCTGGCGCACGAGGAGGATAGGACGGTGCTCATGACCACTCACAACATGTTCGAGGCGGAGATAGTGTGCGATAGGGTGGCTATAATTAACGAGGGGAGGATAGTCGCCGTGGACACGGTGGAGGGGCTTAAGCAAAGGGTTTCAGACAGCATATCCCTAGAGGTACTCGCCCTAACCCCAGCTAGCATACCGCTTAAAGCGCTTGAGACGTCGCTTAGGAGCGCGCTGGGGGCGCCCTTAACGCTGTCAGGCTCGAACGGGGGCGTAAGGGTAAAGGTCGTCACGCCCTCTAACGAGGTAGACGACTACACCTCCCGCCTCCTTAAGGCGCTCCACGAGAACAGCTGTAGCGTCCTCAGGGTCAAGGTTAAGCGCCCTACCCTGGAGGACGTCTTCATAAAGCTCACGAAGGGTGAGGGGGCGTGAGCCTCTGGACCATCTTTAAGGCGGGCGTGGTCCTCGACCTGTACTGGATTAAGAACAACAGGGCGGCCTTCATAACCGAGCTCCTATGGCCCTACATGATCCTAGGCTTAATACTCGGCGCTGGCTACGTCTTCGGGAATCCAGCTCATCTCAGCAGAAACCTGGGGGTTAAGGTCAACCCGATTACCTACTTCGTAGCCTCGACTACCGTAGCCTTCTCGTGCATGGCCGCTATGTGGGGGGTGAGCGGCTCCATACTCTTCCTTAGGTGGGTGGGCGTGCTACCCTACGTGGTGCTAGCTCCCCATAGGTTTAGCGCGACGCTGGTGCTATCCTACATCCCGAGGTACTTGCTCGGAGCCGTGATACAGCTCCTAGAGTTCACGCCGATAATCCTGATGGCTGAGGGACTTGAGCTAGGACTGGTTAAGCTAGGAGTGCTCGCAGTAGCTCAGATCGTAGGAATGCTCCCCCTGCTCGGCTTCTCGGCGCTGCTAGCGGCGCTGATAATCATCTACAGGGAGGAGACTAATTTCCTAAACTGGCTTAATCCGCTAATCCTTCTGCTCTCCGGCGTCTTCTACCCCGTATACTTCCTGCCTTACTGGGCTAGGCTCGTCGCTGCAGCACTGCCATCTACCTACACGGTCGAGCTAGCTAGGCTAGCAGCCCTTATGGGGTCGCCTAAGCTAGCGCCCATGACCGCGCTGATAGGTGTGTTGGCGGCAATGACTGTTGTTTACAATATGGTAGCGATGGCCTTTATGGGAGCTGGTGAGAGAAGGGCGATGCGAAAGGGGGCGATATAAGTGGCGAGCAGGTTTAAGGCTATAGCTTGGCTACACCTGCTGAGGCTCTGGAGGTACAGGCTTTCTTTCCTAAACTTAGTGCTAGCTGAGGGTCTATGGGTACTACTCCTAATACTTGGCGTAATGTTGTTCGTCCCGCCCGAGTGGCGAGCCGCGGCCTACAAGGAGGCTTTCTGGGTAATAGTGTGCTGGAGCGTAATATCCCAGGCCACTGGGCTCATGGGAGGGTGGATGAGCTTCTTCATATCCATAGGTATGGTTGAGGAGCACATGTTAAGGGGCGTCTCGCCCTTCAAGGTTATCGCTGGGAGGCTAATACCGAGCATGGCAGTGGTCGCGGGATTCACAGCATTCGTCGCAGCGTTGATGGAGGGAGCGTTCGGGGTTAGCGTGTTCAAGGTATACCACCCAGCCTTACTGCTCCTGGGCTTGGTCCTGCTAACCTTACAGGCTGTCTCGTACGGCGTGATCATAGCGTCGATATCGATGAGGACTAGCATACCGCACGGCTTCATAGACGTGCTTAGCATCGTAGCGCTAGGCCTCATAATGGCTCCACTCGACCGGCTACCGCACTATGCGCGCTACCTGCTCCTAGTAGCGCCTTATGTAGCTCCAGCTTACCTCGTGAAGCTAGGGATAAGGCAGAGCTTAACGCCGCTACTATTCCCAGCGCTCGCCTGGGGCGTGGCGATATCCTCCGTTCTGGTAACAGCGGCCGTCGCAGCCGTGGAGAGTAGCGAGCGCTTCGTCAAGGTACACGGAGTTAAGGGCGTAGGGTTCACGTAATCACCTCTTTTTAACCCCCTTACCACAAACTCTCCGCGTGAAGCTGGAGGACGCAATATCCCTCGCTCTCTCGCCCTACACCTTCAGCATAGTAGTGATCGCCATCTACTGGCGCGAGCTCGGCTACCTTGGCGGGGGCGCAGCGGTAGCCATAGCCGTAGCGACGATTAGCCTAGCGCCGTTAGCGATAGTGCTCTACGATACCTTGAAGGGACGCACGGACCTCTTCGTCTCCAGGAGGGAGGCGAGGCCTAAGTACTACCTGCTTACGCTCCTCTCCTATATGGTGGGGGTCGTAGCCTCCCTAGCCCTAGGGCTAAGGCCTTACATCCCTCTCTACGCGTGTTACTTCTCCGTCGGGATCACGCTTTTCGCGATAAACTTCCGGTGGAAGATAAGCGTCCACACGGCGGGAGTTGCTGGACCGACGGTGATGCTAGCCTACCTATTCAGCCCGATCTACCTAGCGTTCCTACTACTCCTAGTACCGGTTGCCTGGGCTAGGTGCAAGCTAAGGGCGCACACGCTAGCTCAGGTCGTCGGGGGGTCGGTGGTAGCGATAGCAGTGACCCTTGCCATCCTTCTCTCAGGCTTAACCTTTTAGCCTCAACTGCTCAGCTTTCATGAGAGCATGCAGTATAACGAGCTGCGCTGGAACCCCCTCCTACGCACATGGGTCGTAGTTTCCAGCGGCCGTAAGCGTAGGCCCTGGAGGGAGAAGACCTGCCCCTTCTGTCCCGGCATGCCCGAGACGGGCTACGGTTGGGACGTGCTCGTCCTCGACAACAGATACCCAGCCCTTAGACCCGACGCTAAGGCGTCTAGGCGGGGACGCGGCGTCTACGGGGTTAAGCCAGCTTACGGCTACTGCAAGATAGTCGTCGAGACCCCAGAGCACGAGGGAGACCTCTGCGACCTAACGCTAGAGCAACTCGTTAAGTACCTTAAGGCGCTAGCGGAGGTTACCAAGGAGCTGTGCTCAGACCCTCAGATCGAGTACGTAATGCCGTTTAGAAATAAGGGCGAGGTCATAGGCGTTTCCCTAACCCATCCTCACTCCCAGGTGTACGCGCTACCCTTCGTACCGCCTAGGGTAGCGGTGGAGATGAGGAGCATGGAGGAGTTCTGGAAGAGGGAGGGGAAGTGCCTCCTATGCCACGTCATCGAGCTCGAGAAGAGCGAGGGCGCGAGGGTCATATACGAGAATGCCTCCTTCATCGCGTTCCTCCCGTTCTACGCCATGTGGCCCTACGAGGTGCACGTGTACCCTAAGAGGCACTTCGGCACCTTACTCGAAATGCGCGAGGAGGAGTACGAGGACCTAGCCGACGCCCTTAAGGTCGTTACCGCGTGCTACAATAGCCTCTTCGACTTTAGCCTCCCCTACATGCTGATCTTCCACCAGCGTCCGTGCAAGGTTAGGGCGGAGTATTTCCACTTCCACCTCGAGTTCTACCCCGTCCACAGGGAGAGGGATAAGCTCAAGTACCCAGCTGGCATAGAGTGGGGCGCCTGGGTGTTCACGTACGACGCGCTACCAGAGGAAAAGGCCCAGGAGCTTAAGGCTGCGCTTAAGCGCGCCCTGGAGAAGTTAAGGAGCAGGGGCTGCGCGCCCCGAGGCCTTAAACCGTAAACTCTCCCCGTGAGCCGCGTAAGTTACTTAGGAGAGCGGTTGGGAGCTTCCCAGCAACAAGCCCGCTAGGTACCCGTTTTTAAGCTCGTTCTACTATCGCTGAGGGGTTAAGGCTTAAAAAGAGGAGAGGGGTGTACTGCATTGGCAGGGGGTGATCATGAAGCCCCAATTTTAGGGGCCGTTCGGGTTAGCGAGCGCCAGAAGGCGCTAATCGACCTAGCACTATCGGGGGTTAGGGACCTCGACGCCATCGCTTCTAGGCTCGGGCTTACTAGGCAGGACCTAATGAGGGACGTCGAGGAGCTTAGGGCTAGGGGCCTTCTCGAGGTCATTAGGCGAGAGGAGAGGGTGCTTAGCCTAACCGACGAGGGGAGGAGGTATCTGAGCCTTGGGCTCCCAGAGGAGAGGGTCGCCAGAGTACTAGAGGCCTTGGAGGAGGTCCCGATAGGCGAAATCTCGAGGAAGGCCGCGGAGGTGGGCGTAGAGCTCACTGACGCTGAAGCAAAGATAGGGATGCAGCACCTCCTAAGGCGGGGGGCGGCCGCCGTTTCTAGGGGCGCGTTAAGGGTAACCAGTGCGGAGGCGCTAAGGCGAGCGCTGGGAGAGTTCGCAAGGCTTAGGGAGGCGCTAAGGGCCGTAGCCGAGGGCAGGGCAGTGCCCGACGACGTCGAGAAGGCGCTGTCTAGGAGGAGGCTCATTGAGGTTAGGAGGCGCCGAAAGCTCGAGCTCTCGCCTACCGAGCTCGCGAGGAGCTTGGTCTCGAAGGGCTTGCTGATCGGCGTGAGGGTGATCACCGCCCTAACGCCCGAGATCATAGAGACCGGCGCGTGGAGGGGCGCGGTCTTCAAGGAGTACGACCTCAAAGTGGAGCCCCCAACCCTCTACCCGGGCAGGAAGCACCCGTACTTCCAGCTCCTTGACGAGGTGAGAGAGATCCTCGTATCGATGGGCTTCGAGGAGATGAAAGGGCCCCACGTCGAGCTAGAGCTGTGGAACTTCGACGCCCTCTTCCAGGCGCAGGACCACCCAGCTAGGGAGATACACGACACCTACTTCCTCAAGTACCCGAAGTACGGCGAGTGTCCGGATAAGGAGCTAATGGAGAGGATAGCGAGGACTCACGAGGACGGCTGGATAACGGGGTCTAAGGGCTGGGGCTATAAGTGGGACCCGAGGAGGGCGCTAAGACTCATCCTCAGGACGCAGACGACCGCTGTGTCTATGCGGACCATCTACGGGAGAGGCGAGGGCGAGTACCGGTGCTTCTCCCTAGACAGGGTCTTTAGGCCCGAGACGCTCGATGCCAAACACTCGATGGAGTTCTACCAGCTCGAGGGCATAATAGTGGGCAGGAGGGTGACGTTCAGGCACCTGCTAGGCTTCTTCCAGGAAGTCGCTAAGAGGCTCGGGCTAGGGAAGGTCAAGGTTAAGCCCGCCTACTTCCCATTCACCGAGCCGAGCGTCGAGGGCTTCATCAAGCATCCTAAGCTGGGCTGGATAGAGGTATTCCCCGGCGGGATGTTCAGGCCCGAGGTCCTGATGCCGCTGGGGGTTAGGAACTGCAATGTAGCGGCGTGGGGCATAGGCATTGATAGGATAGCGATGGCTATCCTAGGCATAGACGACATAAGGTTGCTGTTCACGCAGGACCTCCAGTTTCTTAGGAACTCCAAGGTCCCCGTAATAGGTAGCCTCGTGAGGTGAGGGAGGTATGCCGGTTATAGAGGTCCTGATAAGTGACCTCGAGAGGCTCCTTGGGACAAAGCTCACTAGGGCCGAAGTCGAGGATCTGCTGCCTAGGGTTAAGTGCGAGGTAGAGTCAATAGAGGGCGACGTGGTGGTCTACGAGGCTACCCACGACAGGCCGGACCTCTACTCGGCCGAGGGCCTAGCTCGGGCGCTAAGGGGACTCCTCGAGATCGAGGTCGGGCTGCCCAAGTTCAAGGTGTCCGGCGACCTGATACCCGTCGAGTGCAGGGGGCCCAGCTATAGGCCGTACGTCCTCGTCGCGGCGGTTAGGGGACTAAAGCTCGACGACGAGGCAGTAAGGCAGGCTATGCAGCTACAGGAGAAGCTCCATGCTACGTACGGCAGGAATAGGCGGAAGGTTTCGATAGGCATCTACGACCTGTCCAAGATCGAGCCGCCCGTGAGGTACGTGACCGTTAAGCCCGACGAGGTGAGCTTCGTCCCCCTCGACTTCGCGGAGGAGATGACTCCGAGGGAGATCCTCGAAAAGCACCCGAAAGGGGTCGAGTACGGGCACCTGATAAAGGGCTACGACGTCTACCCCCTCCTAGTCGACTCTAAGGGCCTCGTGCTCTCGATGCCCCCGATAATAAACAGCGAGGACACGAGGGTCACTGAGGAGACCAGGGACGTGTTGATCGACGTCACGGGAACTGACCTTAGGGCCATGATGGAGGTCCTAACGGTAGTTGCGACGTCGCTCTTCGAGAGGGGCGAGGAGATAGTTAGGGCGGAGGTTAAGGGCAGCTGGGGCACCGAGGTCTCGCCTAAGCTAGACCCCTACGTGGTAAAGTTCGACTCGTCCCTCGTCAAGGCGCTAGGCGGCGTTAAGATGGGGGTCGAGGAGGTCGTTAAGATGCTCGAGAAGATGAGGATGGAGGCTAGGCCCTTGGACGAGCAGCTAGAGGTTAAGGTGCCGGCCTACAGGGTCGACATACTACACCCCGTAGACCTCGTCGAGGACGTCCTAATGGCGTACGGGTACGAGAACATAGAGCCAGAGCTCCTCCCGCCCCAGCACCCCGGCAGGGAGGACGGGCTGGAGGTGTTCTCAAGGCTCGTGAGGGAGGTGATGGTAGGCCTAGGGTTCCAGGAGGTAGCTAACTACATGTTGACTAACAAGAGGGTGCTCTACGAGCTGATGAACCACCCCGAGCTGCCAACGGTGGAGGTCGAGAACCCGAAGCAGGAGACCTACACGTGCCTTAGGACCTGGATAACCCCCCAGCTAATGCAGGTGTTGTCCAGGAGCAAGCACGCCGACTACCCGCAGAGGATATTCGAGGTCGGCGACGTAGCGCTAGTCGACGAGACGAGGGATAACAGGGTTAGGGAGGAGAGGAGGCTCGCCATAGCCATAGCCGCGGCTAACGCGACGTTCACCGACATACACGCCGTCGTCAACTCGCTTATGAAGCTCCTAGGCCTAGAATACGAGCTCAGGAGGACGAAGCACCCGAGCCTCATAGACGGGAGGGCCGCCGCGGTAGTAGTCAAAGGCATGGAGGTAGGCTTCCTAGGCGAGGTACACCCCGAGGTCCTAGAGAAGTGGGAGCTCAAGGTCCCCGTAGCCGTAGCCGAGCTAAACCTCTCAGCCCTCAGGGACCTCCTCGACTAG
>CAZAZN010000020.1:0-5856 GCA_964489665.1 uncultured Thermofilaceae archaeon | reverse complement strand
ATAGGTAGGGAGTTTAAGGTTAGCTACGGCGGTAAGGGCGCGAACCAGGCGGTCGCAGCGGCTAGGCTGGGGGCTGAGACGTTCTTCATATCCCGAGTCGGCAACGACCAGTTCGGGAGAGGTGCCCTCGAGAACCTTAGGAAGAACGGCGTTAGGACCGACTTCGTGAGAGTCGACGAGGAGGCGCACACCGGGGTAGCGCTCATCTTCGTCGACGCTAGGGGAGAGAACATGATAGCCGTCGCCCCAGGGGCCGACGAGAAGGTATCGCCGGGAGACGTCGAGAGCGCTAGGGAGGCGTTCAGAGGGGCGCACGCCCTCCTCCTACAGCTGGAAATCCCCCTCGAGACCGTTCAGAGGGCGGCTGAGGCAGCTAAGGAGGAGGGCGCTAGGGTCATCCTGAACCCTGCTCCAGCCCGAAAGCTCCCCGAGTCGCTGCTTAAGCTAGTTGACGTACTCACCCCTAACGAGGTTGAGCTCGAGATGCTAAGCGGCGTGCCCGTTAAGAGCGATGAGGACATAGTGAAGGCTACTGAGAAGCTGTTAAACCTCGGCATCTCAGCCGTAGTAGTTACGTTAGGAGCTAGGGGGGCTCTCATCGTATCTCGCGACGGCAAGGAGGAAGTGCCGGCGTTCAAGGTTAAACCCGTTGACACGACGGGAGCTGGGGACGCGTTTAACGGAGCCCTAGCGGTGGCGTTAGCCGAGGGTAAGTCGCTTAAAGACGCGGTGCTATTCGCCAACATGGTGGCGGCGATAAAGGTCACTAAGCCGGGCGCTCAGGAGGGGCTGCCCTGGAGGAGGGAGGTCGAGGAGTTCGCCAAGGAGAGGGGTGTGCGGATCTAGTGGGCCTAATATACCTGATAGCCGGAACCCCTGGGGTCGGCAAGACCACGGTTGCTTCCGAGGTCGCTAAGAGGCTTAGCCTTCGCCACGTCGAGCTAGCTAGGCTGGTTAGGGAGGAGGGGCTAACCTTAGGCTACGATGAGGAGAGGCTCTCGTATATAGTGGACGTCGACGCCGCTAGGAGGAGGGTTAGGGAGCTAGCAGCTAAGGAAGACCTTGTGGTCGACACGCACGTCGTGGAGGCTGTCCCACCGGATCTAGTGAAGGTCTGCGTAGTACTGAGGCTGGATCCTAGAGTTCTCGAGGAGAGGCTTAGGAGGAGGGGCTACCCTGAGGGTAAAGTGCTTGAAAACGTTCAGTGCGAGATACTGGACTCGGTATTGATAGATACCGTGAACGTGCTAGGTGAGGAAAGGGTGTTTGAAGTCGACTGCACGGGTAAGAGCGTGGAGGAGGTCGTCGAGCAGGTAATTAAGGCGTTTAAAGAGGGGAAGGGGTTAAGGCCCGGGTCTATAAGCTGGATTGAGCGGCTCGGGGACGAGGCCTTTAAGCTTCTATCTAGGCAACCTCCTCTATCTCAGCAAAGATCCTAGCCGCCTCGGTTGCTATGGCCCAGCCGTACTCCTCCTTAAGCACTAGGGAGGCTGCTTGAGGCGGAATTAGCCCCTTCTCGGTTATTATGGCGGTGATGTAGCCGGGCGGCGTTATGTCAAATGACGGGTTCCTAATGGTTACGCCTAGCTTCCTGAGGAGCGCTAGCCTGTCCGCATCCCTTACGACCTCGCCTGGGCTCCTCTCCTCAATCACCACTATTTCTCCGAGGACGGTAGCCGGGCTAAACTTGTAGGTCTCGGCGGCGACATAGAATGGGACGTTAGCCTCCTTAGCGGCTAGAGCTAGCATCGAGGTCCCAACCTTGTTTACTACGGCGCCGTTAGCCGCGACCGTGTCGGCGCCGACTATCACCTTGTCGACGCGCCTTATTACGACCCTCATTGCCGAGTCGGGGATCAGCTTGACGTCTATACCCCAGCTTAGCAGCTGCCTAGTCGTTATGTAGCCCTGGCACTTAGGCCTAGTCTCGGTAGCGTATACCTTAATGTCCTTCCCAGACTCGTGCGCCTTCCTGATCACGGCTAGAGCGGCCGAGCTGTTGCAGTGGGTCATAACGACGTCTCCAGACCTTATGAACTTCGAGCCTATCTCGCCTATCATCTCGACGGCTCGCCGGGAGTAGTCGATGAACTCCTCAGCGGCGCTAATCACGACCTCCCTTAGGTCCTCGAGGGGCGCCCCGGCGTCGTAGGCCCTCCTAAGCCTGAACATCACGTAGGATATCGCGTTTGGGAGCGAGACAGCGGTCGGCCTAGACGACCTTAAGATCTCAGCCGCTCCCTCCATGTACTTCAGGAACTCGTCCCTGTTCTTCCCCTCGAACGCTTTAGCGGCTGCCGCTAGGGCTCTAGCCGCCGCCCTAGCTATCCTGCCAGCACCCCTAACCCTCATCGCCTTAATGTCGTCCGCCGTCCTGAGCACCTCCTGCGCCATCCTCATCCAGCTCTCACCGCCTTAGCCAGCTTCTCAAGCTCGAAGTCTAAGGTAGTTATGCGCGGAGGCCAGCCGTAGATCTCCCTAACCACCATTATCACGGCCTGCGGGGCCACCAACCCCCTCTCAGTTACTATGGCGTCTATGTACTCCGGTGGCGTTACGTCGAAGAGGGGTGCTAGCGTCTTAACCCTCCCAGCTAAGTCCTTACCCTCGGGGAGTAGCTTGAGCTCCGTAGTCTCTAGCTCTATTAGCTCCCCGAAGAAGGTCTCGGGGCTGAACTTAAGGGTGCCCGCTAAGACGAACATCCTAACCCTAGATTCGTGGGCGGCTAGAGCTAGCATCGAGGTCCCAACCTTGTTTACTACGGCGCCGTTAGCCGCGACGGCGTCAGCGCCAACTATCACTTTGTCAACGTCTTTCATGAACATCCTTATGGCAGAGTCCACGAACGCGACGACCTTTAGCCCCAGCTTAGCGGCTTCCTCGGCCATCTTAAAGCCCTCTCCGCCGGGCCTTGACTCAGGGGTATAGAGGGTGACTTCCTTGCCCCTATCCCTAGCTATCCTTAGAGTCTCGAGCACTACCGTGCTGTAGGAGAAGGTCATTATGGCGTCTCCATCCTCGATCCTCCTAGAGGCTATGATAGCTACCTCCCTGTTAATCTTCCTGATGTTTTCCGCTATCCTCCTAGCCTCTTCAATAGCCCTCTGCTTAGCCTCTTCTAGTCCCCCTTCCGCCAAGCTAATGGCGAGGGCGTACGTTAGGTCCCTTAGGCTGTTGATGAGCACCGCGGACGTGGGGCGTGCGTCGACAAACGCCTTAACGACCCTAGAGTAGTACTCGACCAACTCCTCTGCGCTCCTAGCCTCCTGCACGAGGTCCCTAAGCGCTATAAGCGACGCTAGGACGGCCTTCGTCGAGCTGAGGATGCTGCCCTTCTTAATGTCCTCGGCTACCTTAAGGTACTTTCCTACGTCCACCTCGAGACCACCTTCTTTATCCCCTCAGCTAGAGGTCTAGCAACGCTAACCCTAGTGTAGGGGCTAGGCACGGTATCGCTAGCTACCACGTCATCCACCTTAGACAGCTTGTACTCGGCGGGGTAGGCGAGTATCGCGTGGGTACAGGCCGCGAAGACCCTCTTAGCACCGGCCGATAGCAGCTGCTCAGTGGCGGCCCGTATGGTAGAGCCCGTGCTTATTATGTCGTCTACAATCACGGCGTCGCGCCCGCTAACGTCGGCCCCCTTCCACGTTATCTCGACGGCCTCGTCCCCCCTCCTCTCCTTTAGCATCACCGTGTACTCTACTCCCAGCTCGCGCGCGAACACCCTAACCCACTGCTCGGCCTCCTCGTCGGGGGCTACCGCCACCGGGTTATCCAGCTTAACCTTAGAGGAGAAGTACCTAGCTAGCTCAACCATGGCTGTTACGTTCTCCACCGGCACCCTAAACACGTCCTCAGGTTTCCTCCTGTGGAGGTGTAGGTCGACGGTTACGAGCGCGTCCATCCCAGCCCTTTCCAGCATTCTAGCGACGATCCCGAAGCTAATGGCCTCTCCAGGCTTGAACCGCGAGTCTTGGCGCGCGTAGGGGAAGTAGGGGATTACGCACACCGCGCGCTCGGCTCCAAGCTCCTTAGCAGTCTCCAGCGTTAGGAGCAACTCCATCAGCAGGCGGTTAGGGGCCCTCCCCGTAGACTGCACTATTGCCACGACGTCCCCGCTAACGTCGCCAGCTATCCTAACGTAGAGCTCTCCGTCTGGGAAGAGCCTCGACTCCACGGGGACTAGCTCCGCTCCTAAAATCCTAGATAGCGGCCTAGCTAGGTGCATACCCCCGCTACAACCGATAATCTTCACGCTAACCACCCCCAGTCTTACTTTCTACGCGCAAGGGGGGCTTAATAAGGCATGGCTCTCCCTTCTCACCCTAGTATAAAGCATGGGTGAGACAGCTAAACGGGTACTGGAATAGCTATGGGGTAAAGCCGAAGGTGGGAAAGCCTACTGCGTTCTAAGTTGCCTGAGCTCGAAGATCGCTTTTAGGGCTCTGCGGGTTCAGCGAGAGACCCAGAGGAGAGCTATGATAACTGATCCAAAGGCCCTAAGCAGAAGGGAGTAATCGGGACTCTATCCCGCCTCGATTGCCTAACTATAGAGATAGGCGAGCAAGCGAGGATTCTTCTAGTAAAACGCTTACCTAGCCGAGTAGTCACCAGCGCGACTTAAGCGTAATACATCATATAGCGATAGCTGTAGAACGCTATGTTAAAATATTGTGCTACATATTCGTGTTACGGACGTAGAGTATGAGCGTTACGGTCTCCTTCCGGGTACCTAGGGAGCTTAAGAGGAAGATGGATGAGCTTCGGGGGGAGATTAACTGGAGCAGGGAGCTGAGAGAGTTCGTCGAGAGGAGGATAAGGGAGTACGAGCAGCTAAGGGCCATAAGCGAGCTCGAAGAGGCCATTAAGAGCCTGCCGACCTCGCCTAGTGGCACCGCGGCTGGGTACGTGAGGGAGGATCGTGATAGTAGTTGACGCCTCGTCTTTAGCCAAGTACGCTCTACACGAGGAGGGCTGGGAGGAGGTAAGCCGCTACGTTAGGGAGAGGAGGCCGCTGTACAGCGTTGACTTGGTGCTTAAGGAGGTGGGGAACGCCGTATGGAAGCACTGCTACCTCCGCAAGATGATAAGCCCGCAGGAGGCCTTAAGGCTGTTTAAGGGGCTTAAGCGACTCGTCGATGTCAGCGTCATAATTCTCGAGAACGAAGGCGCCTACCTAGACGAGGCTCTCGAGATCGCGTTAAGGCACGGCGTAACGATCTACGACTCGCTCTACATCGCCCAAGCTAAAAGGTACGGGGAGCTGCTCACGAGCGACGAGCGTCAAGCCGAGGTCGCTAAGCAGCTAAAGCTAAAAGTACACCTAGTCCTGTAGTAGCGCTAGTTACGATCCCGCCCTCTCGCTATTAACACCTTTATCGGTGCGTATTTATAGCCGAAGTTGCTCTTGAAGAGTTAACGGATGAAGATCTCTACTCAAGGTGCTCAAGATCGGCTAACTAGGGACAAAGCATAAGGCAGTAGGAGAGGTTGAGTAACCAGCCTCCCAGCATCTACATCACCGCGCGCTTAAACGGGCTTTAAGCCTAGGACTTGTTGGGCAGCGCTAGGTGCTGGAAAGCCTTAACTTAGCGGCGTCAAATAGTAGCGGGGATGGCAGGGCTGGATGAGAGGAAGGTTAGCCTAGCGGTTTTAGCCGCGCTCCTAGCGGTCTCAGCCGTTATGAGCGCGTTTGAGCACAGTAGGAGCGTGGAGCCGCCGCTACTACTAACTACCGCGAACGTACTCATCGAGGGAGAAGCCCTGGTCTCGTACGTGGACCTAAACGGCACCTT
The DNA here is from genome assembly GCA_964489665.1 of uncultured Thermofilaceae archaeon. GTDB lineage: Archaea > Thermoproteota > Thermoprotei > Thermofilales > Thermofilaceae > CAZAZN01. Next base: position 58 of record CAZAZN010000020.1, on the reverse strand, counting down.
GGTCCGAGAGAGGCTCGTGAAGGTTGGCGAGCCGGTCATTATGCCGCTCGGAGAGTAC
>CAZAZN010000019.1:0-26591 GCA_964489665.1 uncultured Thermofilaceae archaeon | reverse complement strand
GGAGTATCAGGAAAATTACACAAAGAAAATTTTAAGTGGCGCCGGGGCCGGGATTTGAACCCGGGACCACCCGGTCTCTGTACGCTAGCTCTTTGTAAAGGTTTAACAGCCGGGCGCTCTACCGGGCTGAGCTACCCCGGCGGCCGGGTCTTCTAAGCGGGAGGAGGGTTATAAGGTTAGCGTGGGAGGGAGCGCTGGATAGGGAATTGTAGCTGCTAATACTCTTTTCGACGGTCTCTCCTGTCTTATCCCCTTTGAGGATTAGCTAAAATTACGGATACGGATATCCCGTGCTCGTCGACGAGGGTGTAAGCGCTGTAGTTATAAGGTATTCCTAGGTACCACGTTCCGTCGCCTACGTACTCCAGCTCACATAGGTGGGCGGGGTCCGTTAATTGGGGGTAGAACGTTATGGTGCCTACTTGTGGAAGCTTCACTAGGTGAACGTACCTAAGCACTATCAGTTTATAGGGTAGTAGGACAGTTCCCTTAAGTTTTACATATGTACCAGTATAGTTCCAACTCCACTTTATCGTGATGGAGACTCCGTTGCTGAACTCGGTCTCGAGCGCTCCCGCCCCATTAAGTCCCGCTTCGAGGAAAGATTTACACGTATAATTGACTTGAGGGATGTCTAGTGAGGCGATTCTATCCAGCTCCCATAACGTATTGAGTATTTGTTCCATAGCTGCCGGTTTGCCAGACGAGCGGTTAGCCCAGTACATCCTTGCTGCGATTACAAGTTCTGTGGATTGGATGATACCGCGGTACCCGGCTATCCTAACGCTAGGCATTAGCGCGGCGAGAGAAGCTAGCGCGGCTGAGGCTATTAGCGCTAAAGCTATCGGCAGGATCTGCCCTCTCCTCACATAACGTATTTCCGTATAGCTAATAGCTCTGCACCCTTATCGGAACCTTAAATCGTTTAACTTGGTCGGCTATAGCGTACATTTTTTCTAGGAAATCTCTTAAGGTATAGATTGGAACTATGGGGACACCCCCTTCTATACTCGGGTGAGCGGCTACTAGCGGAACGACTATGGGCCACACCTCCACGTGCCGCCATCCCCTAATTGGAAGCATAGAGGGGCGTCTAAGTAGGGCTCTAGCTAAGGCTTCCGTCCGCTCAAGCTGACGTGTAGCCGCTTCCCTTAACCTGCTGGGCGGGGCGCGCCTAAGTCTCTTACAATCAACCGCTAGAATTACGGGCTCCTTTAACCCGATTACGTCTACCTCATACCTTCTATCGAACTTAAAGTTAAAATTCCTCTTAACTTCGTAGCCATACCTAGCGAGGAGCGCCGCGCACAGTCCCTCAACGTCTCTCCATCCTGCGTTAAATGCCACTTCTACCAAGTTAAAATTATTAAGCCAGCACTCAACTAGGAATTCACTAACGTTTCTAGCGTATACGTAGCCTCCTTTAACGGAAACCGTGCTAAACTTAGAGAGGTATTCAGCTATAAAATCCTCAGAAAGTCCAGAGCAGCTAGCGAGGACGGATAGGCTACAGCCCCCTCTAGAGGATAGATGTTTGGCTAGCTCCTTCAGGAGAATTATAAGCCTTAAGTCTAGACCCACGATTCTGAGAGTTTAAACTATTATGGACGCCATAGTCGAAAGCTTTGGCCATCTTTCGGCAGCTTCCTTAGCTAGCGGTCCATGTATCTCCGTGCCTTTAGGCTCACCCTCGGGTGTTACTATTACGACAGCGTTGTCCTCAAAGCACACCCACGTGCCGTCGGGGCGCCTATAGGGCCTACGCTGCCTTATCACTATAGCTCTCATTATCTGCTTCCTTAGCTCCGGCTTGCCAGCCCTTATCGATACCACCACCATATCGCCTACCGCTGCGCCAGGTATCCTACGCCATACCGTCTTAGCGCCTATAACGCCTATCACCCTAGCTAGCTGCGCACCGGAGTTGTCGGCTACCTTAACCAGGGACTCCATGAACACTCCTGGAGTTAGGTGTAGCCTGTAGGATACCCCTACTCGCCTAACACCTCTCTTCGCCATGATTAACCCCTCTCCACCTTACCTAGTACTACAAAGGAGACGGATTTAGCTAGCGGCCTGCACTCACCTATAATGACCCTATCGCCCGGCTTAACCTCGATGCACGGCGGTAGGTGGGCGTGCTTTTTCTTGCGCCTCCGCTCGTACCTCATGTACTTTGGCACGTAGTGAAGGTACTCGTGAACGACTACTACAGTTCTCTGCATCTTAACCTTCTCGACCTTAACCTCCATTAGAAGGCCTCGTACTGGTAGCTTGCCGTGCCACGGACATAGGGGGTCATTGCATGTCTTCTCGGGCGGCTTAATCCAGGGTATCCCTATATTTCTCACCTTTCCCATCGAAGATCCCCTACAACCCCCGTTACTGAGCTTTTAAGCGTTACCAGTACCTGATCTTCTTCTTTAACCTATCCTCGGGCCTACCCCTAATAGCCGAGCCGCTAACCAGCACTTGTACTCCATCGGGTAGCCTAAACTTGAATACGCACAGCTCCTTAGGGACTTTCTTCCTCTCCCTCTTCTCAGTCTCGATAACCAGCAGGTTAAGCGTCTCGTCTACCACTACGCCCTTAATGCCTTTAAACGCGGGGTTCTTACTGCTAAATACCTCGACTTCTAGACCTATTAGCTCGTGTAGTAGTATGTTTCTGGGCGTAATCCTCACTTGCCCTCTCTCCTCTCCTTAAGCTGCTCCTCCCTCTCTATAGTAAGTATCCTAGCAATAGCCTTTCTAACCTCTCTAATCCTCGATGGTTTATCTAGGAGCCCCCTAGCCGCCATCCCCCTTAGCCTTATGAGCTCGGCCCTTAGCTCCTCTAGCTTTTTCCTCCTCTCTTCAGGGCTCATCTTCCTAATCTCGTCGGGCCTTAAGATCGGCAACGCCCTCACCCAGAGGTTTCAGGCTCCTTTATCTTAATCCTATCCGGGAACTCGATGGGCGGGACTATCCTAACCTTAACTCCGTAAGTGCCTGGTTTTAGGAGGACTTGGATCACGGCCTCGTCTACGTACATCTCCCTAGGCTTACCGGACTTCGGTATAATGCCAGCGGTGAATTTCTCAAACCTAGCCCTCTCCGACGTTAACTTCCCGCTAATCACGATCTCGGCTCCCTTAGCTCCCGCCTCCATAATCCTCCTTAAGGCGATGTGGGCAGCTCGCCTAAACTTAACTCCTCTAGCGAGCGCCCTAGCGATCCTGTACGCCATGATTTTCGCATTAAGCTCAGGATTCCTCACTTCGTGGACGTCTATCTGGGGGTTTTCTATTCCGAACTTTCTACTTAAGATGCTAGAAAGCGCCTTAATGTTCTGCCCCTTCCTTCCAATCACTAGCGCTGGCCTCTCGGCAAAGATCACTATCCTCGTACCGATGGGAGTCTTAAACACTTGGACGTCGACGTAACCGGCACGCGCTAGCGCGTGCTTTAAGTACTCGTTAAGCTCCATGTACTGGAGCCCTTGCCTTATGAAGATCTGCCTCGTCGTCGCCATCCTATCCCCTCTCCTCTACGCCTATCTCGATGTGAACTAGCTGTTCGAAGTAGGGCGTAGCCCTACCGAATGCCCTAGGTATATATTTCTTAATCTTAGGCCCCTTATGCGCTACGGCGTGAACGATCCAGAGCCTCTCGGTATCTAGTCCCTTGTACTCGGCGTTAGCAATAGCGTTTTCCAGAACCTTGAGAATTGCTTTAGCAGCTTTAACCGGGTATCGCCCTGGCCCGAAGCCTTGCCCCCTACGGTGCCCTACTTTTCCGTGGTAGGTCCTGTAGGGGACTGGTCGCTTCAGCTTAATCACATCCTCTAGAATTCGCTTAGCGTCTTCAACGCGCTTACCCCTAATGGCCCTAAGCACCTCTACTGCGTCCTTATACGAGATCCTAAGGTCCCTACCCGACGCTATAGCCGTCGTAAGCGGGTCTAACTGCGCTGAGTACCTCCACGTAGGCATAGTCCCCCGCACACCTCCCCTAGATAGCTTATAAGGATTTAGCTTCAATAGAGCTCGGCTTCTGGGCTAGCGCGGCTCCGTAAACTACATAAGGTCCTTAACGCATAAGGAGAACGGTCGGGGATGAGGCTCCGACCCGGCTGGAGCCCCGGTGGCGTAGCGGGTACGGTCCGGCGGGTCCCCGAGGCGCGGCGGCCTCGTAAGGTCCCTCCAGGAGAGCCGCAGGTCCCGGGTTCAAGTCCCGGCCGGGGCTCCACCTCATTATTGCACTTCTCCTCGTAGGGGCTGACGGGAGCATGCCGCCTAAGGAGGCGTTAACATTTGAATCCTTGCAAGCTCCTAGCGTTTGAGGTTTAGGCTTTTAGCGTCAACCTCCTCTGTGTTAAGGGGAAGGGAATGGGAAAGGCGCTAGCCTTCCTAAGGCTAGCTAGGATAGACCACGGCTTGATGACGGTTTTAGCAGCCTTAACAGGGTTCCTAGCCGTCGGTAAGGAGTGGGTCGACGTTACTAGACTAGTATGTGGTCTTGTTGCGGCTTTAATGGTGGAGGTAGGCGTTTTCGCGTTTAACGACGTGTTTAACTTAGAGGAGGATAGGGTGAATGCGCCTAATAGGCCGCTAGTGCGCGGCGATCTAACGCTTTTTGAAGCCGAGGTATTTGGAGCAGTTGCACTAGCTCTTGCATTAGTCCTATCCTGTTTAACGAACCTGTTATGTTGCGTGATCATAGCCTTAGCTATAGCGACTAGTATGCTCTACAACGTTAGGTTGAAGCGTGAGGGCTTCCCAGGGAATCTCATAGTGGCTTTAAACACGGCTCTCCCATTCATCTACGGCGCAGCGATCGTGGAGAGGGCACTATCGGCTAAACCTCTCCTCTACTTCTTAATAGCCTTCTTCGCAACGCTGGGAAGAGAGGTGTTAAAGGGCATTAGGGACATTGAGGGCGATAGAAGGGTGGGTGTTAAAACGCTAGCCATAGTCTGGGGGCCTAAGAGAGCTGCGTATGTATCAGCACTTTTCATGTGCCTTGCAGTCGCTATAACTCCGCTACTTTTACCGCTGGCAACGTCGTGGTTAAGCTACATACTGTTGGTCGCGATAACCGACCTGCTTTTCCTATACTCGAGTATCGTAATAGTTAGGGAGCCGGAGGTTGCAGTCGCCGAAAGGTGTAGGAAAATGACGCTACTCGGCATGTTATGCGGTATCCTAGCATTTATGGCGGCGTCAGTCTAGCATTTATAGCGGTTCCGCAAAGGTGCTGGGGGGTTGACGATATGAAGACCCTGGAACGTCTAGTCAGCTCACTGCTTGACGAGAGAGTTCTAGCCGCCCTGTACGTAGTACTGGCAGCGCTGGTTGCTGGGGGAGTCCTATACGTGTTGGCGTTTAAACCTCCACCGATGGTAGCTCAAGGCATCGTCGCACCTGGATTAGATATTCAAACGAGCTCGGAGATAATCCTAGTAGCATTAAGCTACCTTGCTGGGTTCATCGGTTTCTACACGATGATAACCGCAAGGAGGCACGTGCATAACCCCAGGTACTGCTCGCTCCTGGTAATCATTGGAGCGCTGCTAGTCATCTTGTCAGCAGCGCTCCTGGGGGCGCTCTATAGGATGAAGTGACCGCTGAGTGTAGCCTGCTTAACCTAACCTTCGACTACGCGCTCAGGACAGCGGGTGTGAGGCTAATATACGGCAGCCCCGGGAGCTACAAGACCCGGCTCGCCCTAGCGCTACTGTGCAGAGGAGCTAGGCTGCTAGGCCTACGCCCTATCTACATGGCGACCGGAAAGCACCTATGCGTTAGGGCCTTGCTGAGATCTATTAAGGTGTATCGAGTGTATAGCGCTATAGATGAACTTAAACGCACGATACTTCTTGAAAGGCTATGTAGAGATGCCGATCGACCAATTGCCGTATGCGTAGATTCCATCGCTGCGAACCACGTGAGGACGAGGGCTCTCATTAGGATTAGATCCGCCTTCTCCCTCCTGCTAACTGAGTTATTCTTGCTTAAGCGACTCGCAGACGAGTACGAAGCTAGGGTCTTACTCGTTGACTATGAGAGGAGGGATGGCAAGCCCCTGTTAATGAGGTTTTATAAGGAGGTTGTGGATAGGGTCTTTAGGTTAAAGATTACCAATGAAACGTTATCAGTAGAAGTCGCGACGCCGCAGTTATCGGTTATAGCGAGTGAAGATTACCCTATAGCAGAGGTTGAGGGGTGTCTAAGTGAGGAAGTTAAGCGATGTTATGCTGAGCAGAGTTCGAATAGTAGCTAGCTCGCCGCGCCTAGTCCCCTTAATCTCTCGGGTGCTCCTAGAGCTTGGGCTTAAGGACGTTGAAGTACATACCCACGGTAAAGGAATAGAAGTGGGCGACTGGCTCCGAGAAGTCATAAACCCTGAGCTGGTGTTGGCTGTGAAGATAGCGGAGGAGGTTGTCAGCGAAGACGATGTTAGAATCGGCGTAGACTTAGGGGATAAACGCACCGGAATAGCCGTCGTAATAGGGGATATAGTTGTCTATGAGTCCACGGTGGCCACGAGATATGTTGCCAAGACGATTGCAGACTTGCTTAAGGTCACTAAGCGTAGGGTACTCGTTCGTGTGGGAATTACGCCTTCCAATAAGGAGGCCGTGTTTAAGCTCGTTGGCGAGCTTAAAAGAGCAGGTAGATCTAAGCTTAAGATCGAGATTGTAAAGGAGGATGAGCCTGTAAGGCTGCACCTAGTGTACCTGTTGGCAGGTAGTGAGCACGCCAGATCAGCATTGGCATTACTTCTCACTAGAAAAGCTCAACCGATATAATGCTAATTGAAAGATAGTCAAGATCAACGTACGCGGGGGTATAGAGTGATAGTGTTGAAACTTACGTGCTTCAGAGGAAATGCGTTATATGAGAGGGTGAAGCACCTATTTTGTGACGCTTAGAGTCAGGTGTAAGCACTGCTCTCTAGTACTATACGCGGGTGAATCGCCTGTTAGCATCGGTAAACTACTCAAGCGATATGGCGGGAGATGTCCAAGGTGTTTAAGACCGCTGTCTAAAACCCCTATCAAGATCGCTGTAGCGCCTAAGGGTACTCGAATTTAAAGTGTGATGCATCTCGATAGCTCATAGGTAAACGCTTTTATCCGTAGTGTGAGGCACTGTGGAATGATGGACTTAAGAGCTACCCTAAAGAGAGGGCTAACGCGTTGCTGGAAGGCCGTATGTAGGGGACTAGAGGCTCTCTCGAACCCTAAGGTAATGGCACTAGCAGTAGTAACGTTATCGTTCCTCGCAACGCTGCTGATAAGGCTTGTTCCGATGAGGTGGGGTATCTACCTTAATGAGTTCGACCCATACTACGAATATTACCTTGCCGAGAAAATAATCGAGCATAGTAAGAACTCGATCTTAGATGGAATTGTGTGGTGGTTTAGCTGGTGGTTCGATAGAGGAGCTAGGGACACGCTGTTCTGGACGCCTAAAGGGCGCGACTTAAGGGCGACTAGTCAGCCGGGAGCAGCGATGTTCTCGGCGCTAACGTACTGGGTCCTTAAGTCCCTAGGGCTTAGCGTGGATCTATATACGGTCCATGCATTCGTCCCGCCCATCGGCGCCTCATTAGCAGTGTTCTTAATATACCTCCTTGGTAGGGAGATAGGAGGCGAGTCTGTAGGCGCAATATCAGCTCTAGCGTTGGCAACAAGCTGGTCTTACGCTTACAGGACTAACCTAGGCGCTAAGCACGAGGGATTAGCTATTCCGTTCATGATACTAGCCTTTTACTTCTTCATAACGGCCTATAGGAGGGACTCACTACTCAGAGCCGTGTTAGCGGGCCTATCTCTTGGAGGCGTCGTACTATCTTGGGGTGCTTACCTATATCCGTGGAACCTGTTAGCTTTAACGGCTACGATCTGGCTATTACTGAATCCGAAGGACTCTAGGATGGCTAAAGTATTCCTTGCTAGTAACCTAATCGCACAGGCCTTTATAGCTATAACACCGAGGTTCGGACCTAGGGTCGCGTTCACCTCAGTGGCATCGATACTTCCCATGACGGCTAATGCTCTTTCAATCCTCTCCTTGCTAGGTAGCCTAGCGCTACCCTCTCCAAGGGAATTAAGGAAGGTAGCTCCTGGGCTAGCCGCCGGTATAGTCGCTGCGCTATTGCTTGCTTGGAAGCTAGGCGTCCTATATTCTCTCCCCGGACGTATACTTGCCGTTATAGTGCCTACGCTCCGAGAGGTGGGCGTCACTACAGTGGCTGAGCACGCTATACCATCTTGGGCCTCGCTATACTCGGACTACTCGACGTTGCTTCTATTCGCATTAGTGGGAGGAGCTATGGCCCTATTCGAGTACAGGAAAGATCCTTCAAAGCTACTGCTCTCGCTGTTCTGGTTAAGCTCGCTATACTCCGCAGCCTCAATGGTTAGGTTAACGCTCCTATTAGCACCCGCTACTGCCCTACTATCAGCTTACGGTGCTCAGGCGGTAATAGGCGAGCTACTAGAACTTCTACATCCACCAAAGTTTAGAAAGGGTAGAGGGGTTAGCCCTGAGATAGTAGCGATAGGGATTGCGGTTGTCGTTATAGTCCTATCGATAGGTCTAGTTAACACTAGGGGGATTAGGAACTCGCATCAGCCGCCTCTCATTCTATCATCGTCAATACCCGTACTCAGCTATAAATATGAGTACACGGATTGGCTTTCAGCGCTCGAGTGGATAAAGGCTAACGTGCCTAAGGATGCCGTAATAGCTACCTGGTGGGACTACGGCTATTGGATATCGGTCAATACTAGGCGTAAAACAACGTGTGATAACGCCACCCTAGACAGTAAGCAGATAAAGAAGATAGCTAGAGCATTTCTCTCCCCAGAGGAAGAAGCTATTAAGATATTCAAGGAGTTAGGAGTGGATTACGTAGTTGTCTTCGAGCCGTTTCAATCATTACCTCTCCAGTTCCTTGGGACGAGAGTCTACTACTCAATCGCTCATCCGGCCTTCGGCGGAGACTTGGGTAAGAGCATACAGATGGCCAGGTGGATAGGCAGGGATCCAGCCAAGTACATATACGGCTACGGCAAGGGGCAACTAGCCTACATAGAGAGTGGGGGAGTGAGGTACTCAATACTCGTGCCTGCTAACACGCCAGAAGCCCTTAACGCCACACTTTACAAGATGCTCTTCACGAAGACCAAGAGGAGGAAGGCCTTCATCTTCGAGCCGATACTTGGGCGTAAGCTGCCGTTCTACGAGGGACCAACGTATAGGATACCGCCTCTGAAGTACTTCGAGCTAGTATACGCGTCAGAGCCAAACGAGTGGGTACTGATATTCAGGGTTAAGTACGAGGCTCTTGCAGGCTCTTAAGGAGGAGCTTTAACCGCCGCCGGTATTCCCCGTAGCGATCTTCAGGAGAGAACTTCGGGGGATGGGGGATTCGAACGGGACCCCCGCAATAGGGACACCTATCTTTCTTAAGGGTATACCTACCGCACTTAATACATTTTCTTAAGAGTCCTCTGACCATTATCTCACTTATGTTTAAGTCTCTCAAATGATGCTTCACATTCCTCCTCTTTAGCCTTACTAAGTACGCTATTGATGATGTGCTTTAGCAGCGTCTCAGCCGTTTCGTAGTCTAAAGCTTCGATATCTATCCTGTAACGTGGTGCGCCTACGGTATACATCTTAACTTTAACATCCTCGAGCTTGGGAGCGTTTTCAGTCCAAGATAGCAGTATTCTTTTAAGCCTATCGATCCCGTCGGGGTGTCTACATGTTACGGTGAATATCCCGCGTATCTCGGCTTTTCGAACCTTTACGTAGCTCTTAGCTAGCTCTGCCAACACAGTAGCCCAAGGCTCTGGAACACCCGCTTTTAGTAGCGCTTCCTTACCCCTTAAAGAGGCTTCCTCTAGACCCGCGAATATCTCTCCATAGTAGTCCTCGAGCTTCCATCCTGCCTTCTCGTACGCCTCATCTAGGCTTAACCCGAGCTTCTTGGCAGCCATTTCTAGCAATTTCTCAGCTCTTTGAGCTCTCTTCCATTCGTAGATCTTAGCCTTATGCTCGGCGCTTGAGACTCGCTTAAGGGATACATCTACGAAGCCGCGCCGCCTATCGACCCTAATGACCTTAAACACCTTCTTCTGTCCTACTTTAAGTACCTCTCTAATGCCTCTAAACCACGAATGCGAGACCTCGTTAAGGGGGACGTAAGCCTCGAGCCCCCCGTACTCATCAAGCTCGACGAAAGCTCCATGATCGTATATCTCCTTGATAGTGCCTATGACGAGCTCGTAGAGTTCGGGAAGCTTCTTCCTCTTTCTAACCATCTCTCACCCACCAACCTTCACTCTAGCTCCTTAACCTTAATCCCTAGGATCTCGGCCTTACCGCCGGTAGGCCTCACGAGTTCACGTCCACACACTAAGCACCTTACAACCATCGATGCGTGGTCAAACGTGACTTGTTCATTTCCGCAGTCAGGGCACTTAACGAGTATGAACTTGCTCTTAGGCATTGGGATTAGGATCTTCCGCTTTTTAACCATGTTTCCCACCTGTTAGAGCTTCTCGACGATCTCCAGCTTCTTTAATCTTATACCCTCGCGATGCTGTATGTATCCGCATACTGTACATTTTAGCTTTAAAACCTGTTTCTTAGTCGTCTTAGCCGTTCTCTTCTGTTCAGGCTTTCTCTTAGAACCGTAGCCCTTCAGCTTAGCTAAGTAACGTCTCTGCCCCTGGGCGAGCGTCCTACGCTTACCCGGCTTATAGAGCGAGACTGAGTGGATGGTATGGGCTCTGCATCTGGGACAATATGTGCGGATCTTGCTTGGTACCTTCACCTCTTAGCACCCAGCGTAGGGGGTATATGGGATGATAAAAAGCTTCTCTAGCCCCGCATGCCTAGAACTGGGCTATGACCTCTACAACTCCTCTTCTCCTAAGCTCTTCAGCTACGTGAAGTGGGAGGAAGGCTAAATCACCAGTCGTGAAAGGCCCCATCACGCCCCCCTCCTCTAAGAGCAGCTTACCGTAGGATTTCGTAAACGCGACGAGTACGCTGCCACGCACACGTTTTTCTCTTTTCTGTTCGCCTAGGCTTTCTTTTCTAATCTTCTCGACTATACTAAGCACGGTGCTTAGGACCTCCTGTTCCTCTTTGGGTAGTATCGTAGAAATCTTCTCTCCTCTCTTAATAATTTCTATTGCCTTTGATATTCTTAAGAGGAACAGCACTTCTAAGGTCTTCCTGAGCGCGCTAGCCTCATACCTGGAAACTTCATCGCCCTTCTTCTCCTTAATGTCGGCTAGCCTAAGCGCTTTTTGATAAAAATCCCTTTCAAGCTCTAGTAGATCGGGGCTCTCAATTTCTCTTACGAACACGTTGATTATCTCTGAATACTCCATCAGCCCTTCCACTCTTTAGTAGGTAAGGGTCTTAAATGGGTTCTATGGCGACGCTTTCTCGCGAGTTTAGGGTAAGGTATACGGCTAGGTATAGAGGTACTCTAACCTTCCCTTTATCGTTTACGTTAAAATCTAAGACTCGCTTAGGCGGGTTAGCTACGTGCACGTAAACTTCCTCGTCGCTAAACGCTACAACCTTCCTCACGATGTCGGGATCTTCGAGATCACTTACCTTAAACTCTCGGACCATGAAGCCGGTCTTGCCGTGTAGGCTGTAGGGTAGCCTAATCAACCTCTTTATGTCGATTGTAACTTTCTCATCTATATTAGCCCTCTCTAGCTCTACAGCTTTGTCAAAGATCTTAATCCACGTGTTTAACGGTAGGGCTATACGAGAGAAGAACTCGTCCATCGAGGAGCTAGCGAGCCTAGCTATCTGGGCGGCTAGCGCGTCAGCGGCTCTCTTCGCCACACCGAACCTAGCTAACTCTTCACCTGTAGCGCACGACAAGATCGCGTACACAGATCGAGCTATCCTCTCACCCCACCCGGGGTTAGGAGGATATCTTACCGTATACCGCCTTCTTCCCGCATTTTCTAAGTATATCGAGGGGTCTAGTCCAAGCCCCCTAATGTAATCGGCTATTTCGCGCCTCTCATCCTGTCCCAGCTTTAGCACCTCCTCCTCCTCTATGTGTACGTGGAAGCCTCGATGCCCAGAGAAGTAAACCTTTAACTCCTCTTCGGCGAAGCCGAAGTCTGAGGTTAGGAAATCTATAAGCTTAAGCGTTTCGTCCCTAGCAACGCTAAGGCATGTAGTGCATACCCAGCTCTCCCTTACTATCTTCTCGCCCCCGCACTTAGGGCAGACTTCGTATGAACCCCACCCAGAGGCCCCGCACTTCTGGCACCACCACTTATCATGTAAGCTTTTACACTGCGTAGGTATGTGGTCAACGTCAATGTCGAATACTAGGTCAGCACCCAGCCACCCTTTCTCCTCCATGGTTGGGGCGTCGGGATCAGAGTATCTCGCAGAAGAGTAGTAGACGTGTTTAGGAACGTTAGCTATTAAAAATTTCATCAGCTCGCTCCAGTTTGTAAATGATATGTGTCTCACCATACCATCCCTATCGAACATTACAAATGCAAACTCTCTTCTCTGGAGTTCTGATACCGTTGGTTGGCGAGGAAACCGCTCTATGTAATATTGTCTAAATAGGCTTTTTACGTCCATACTTCCTCACTTGCCTGTAAAAGTATTGTAAGGGGTGGCTTATGCCTTTGCATTCTTGAACGCAGAGGCCAAGCGAACGCATATTTTCGCACTTGTAGGTAGTGTATTTTATCTTCGAGCCTCTAAGCCCTGCAATGTGCTCGATCTGGTACCTTGCAATATCTTCCCTGAAATCAGGACTTGACCTAAAGACCTCCAAGACGTCGTCTACGCTCCACCCTATGTTAAGCAGAAAAGCCGCTAATGCAAAGCGAGCGCTATGTGGTAAGTTCTTACCTTCTCTAAGCATGCTTAGGAGCTTTCTCATGCACGGTGGAAAGGCCTCCTCCGTGGCCTGGAGCTTACTTAAGGGGAACTCGAACTCTCTAAGCCTTGAGAACCACGCCCTTGAAATGGTTTCGACGAGCGCATAGATGGGATCAGGTAGCTTACTGGGGGCTTTAAGCTTCCTTATAGTACTAACTACTAACGTCTTAAGTCCGGATTCCACGAGCCTAGCGAACTCGAGCTTCGTTAGCCTAACCCACCCACCTTTTAACCACCTATTAACTAGCTTCCAAGAACCCTTGTACTCAGGGACATTAGATAGGTAATCGGTAAATTTGACCAGAAAAACCCCGTCAGCGTATGATACGCGCCATCCCAGGGCCTTTACTGCGATTAACGCTAGCTTCTCGCTTTTCTCCGTCTTTAGCTGCTTTGCGTAATACTTAGATTCCCAAGTAGCGTAGCGCTCGGTAAGCCGTTGATCCCCTATCGTGGCTATAGCAAGACAGGCGGTGATGAAGGATAGGGCCTCTAACTCGGGGTCCTCAAGGGGGCGCGGGTGTGGCTGTCTATGGATAGCTGCGAGCACTCTCTTCTTAGCATGTTCTAATACTTCACTAGCGAAAGCCTCCTTAGCGATGTCGTCGAGCGTTAGCTCCAGCGCGTCTAACCTATCTTTTAATCCGAGGAAGGGGTACTTTATCAGGTCCTCGCTGGTGATGTAAACTCTAACTAGTCTATGCATGTGAGTTAGCTTACGCCTCCATGCGTGGAGCTAGGTAGTAGCGCAGGGTACCGCCCTCGGTTATATCGAACGTTAGTGCTAAGGGCTTATTTGTCGAGAACTCAATGGTTACGATATCGCTTACTCTGTAGGCTTTGCCGACTATATCCGTTAGGTAGCTTAGACTGTAGAGGGCGGAGGCTGGCTCCTGAACCTCGTACTCTAGCAGCGAGCCCTGCTCTAGCGTGAACCTAGCTTCGACCTCTCCCTTATCGCTCTTGGCCTCGACCCTGAACTCGTTCTCCTCGCCCACAAACCTAACCATATCGCTAACTAACTCCGCGTCCTTGAGCACGTCTCTTAGCGCATCGCTCATCATCTTAGCAAGCACGGTAAACGTAACCTTAGGCGTAGGCAAGGTCTCCCCAACGATATCGAGCAGCGGAAGCGAGAACGATCTCTCGCTCTTACCTAAGAGCGTTATCTTGAGCCTACTCTCGGTTACCTCAAAGACCACTCTCTCGTCCGCTTTACCGCGCTTAATTATCTTGTTTAAATCGTCGAAGTTTACGCCTATCTTGACCTCCTCCTCACCTATCTCGTACTCCTCAAAGGCGTCGCGCGGTATGAACAGGTCTACCATTGCGATGCGGCTGGGGTCTAAAGCCCTAAGCTTAAGTCCCTCGCTAGTGGCTACGAAGCTTGCCTCGTCAATAATCGTCGCTAAGCTCTGAACTAGGTACTTCCACTCCCTAGCATCCGGAAATAGGAACCTTAACCTAGGCATGTGAGCCCCAAGTGTAGGCTCTCGCAAATCTTATGTGTGTAACGGTGTGGTCAACTTCGCGTCACTGGTATTCCCTCCATACGTGTCCGCAGCGAGTACACTTAAAGAAGCGGGTAGCAGGCTCGTCAGCGCTCCTAGTCTGCACTTCCCAGTAGTAAGCCTCGTTATTGCCGCACTTAGGGCACGTAGCGACAGTTTTAGGTAAAACCTCGAGTTTAATGCCTTCAATTATTACGATTTTGTCACTTGGGCTCTTTTTTAGCTCACGGCTAACCATATACCCGCTGCTGTCTTGCGCCTCCTTCTCATAACCACAGCTTCTACACCTCAGTATAGTACGCGATCCCGCTTTTACAGGTAGCATTATCGCGCCACAGCGAGGGCAGTACTCCACGCTAACACCCCTCGTAGCTGCCCGGCTTACAGCAACCTACGAGGCTATATACCTTCCTCTCGCTAGGCGCACTCGGCTTAGCTGACCAGAACGCTTAATAGCAGATAAGCGTGCAGGGGGAGGGGGAGAATTTGGGCGAGGCGGAGGCGTTTAGCTACTACGACTATGAACGCTTGCTCGATAGAGCTTATTCCCTACTGCCTAAAAAGGCGCCCGCTGCCAGGCGAGAGAGGCTTGTAATACCCAAGCCAGAGATTATGATCTCAGGAAAGAAGACGTTTATAACTAACTTCAAACAAATATGCGAAATATTAAATAGGGAGCCGAGGTTAGTGCTGAGGTTTTTGCTTAAAGAATTAGCAGCGCCTGGAGAGATCGAGGACCAGGCAGCTATAATTCAGGGCGAGATATCGCCTAAAGTCATCGTATCGCTAATGGATAGGTTCGTGAGGGACTACGTCATATGTCCCGTATGCAAGAGCCCAGACACGATACTTAAAAAAGAACGTAGGCTTATGGTCCTGAGATGCATGGCCTGCGGTGCCGTATCGCCTGTAAGGCCGTTCTAAGCGTACAGCGTCCTCAGTACGTCCTCTAATAGCACGTCTACTGCCATGCGCTTAAGGGCGGAGATGAAGTAGACCTTCCTGCTGAGCTCAGGGCCCAATAGTGCTAATAGCTCCCGGGCCTTTTCACGAGGCGTCATATCCACCTTATTAGCGGCTACAAAGATAGATACGTCTGGGAACCACCTAACTAGGCTACTGTACACCTTAAGTTGATAATCGAGAGTGTATCCGCAGGTTTCCGACGGGTCAAAAAGGTAGATTATGACTCCTTTCAGGTGCTTCATAGCGAGTATTGCTCGAAGCTCAATCTTATTCTTCTCCTCTAGCGGCCTATCTAAGAGGCCAGGCGTATCTATAACCTGAATCTTTTCGTCTTCAATGCTAATATGTCCAACTATTATAGTTTTAGTAGTGAAGGGGTACGGTTTAACTTCTGGCTTAGCCCTTGAAACTGCCCTCAGTAATGAGGATTTGCCAACGTTAGGCACGCCTGCGATGATTATTGTCCTGAGGTTAGGGTCTATTGAGGGAAGCTTTAGCATCTCTAGCTGGAACTCCCTTATCCTGGAGAGGCAGGGAGTTAGCTCGCTTAGAAGCGAAAGCGTTCGTCCAAAGAACATGCGTCGCCCACGGGCTGCGGCTTTAGCGTCCTCAGCCTTCCTAATGAGTATTTTGGCTTCTCTAGCTATCTTTCTCGTTATCTTCGCTGCACCATGTATTCTCGCTAAACATGCTCTGTACTCGTCGACGTTTATCATAGTAGATATTAATTCCCTGTAGAAGGGATGTAGCTCCTTCAGGAAGGGGGTCTTAAGTGCAATACCCTCTAGCTTTGAGGCTATGAAGTTAGCCGCTATCGTTACACGCGCCTCCTCGAGCCTTTTAATGGCGCTAAGCCCCCTAGCTCCCTTGGCCTCAACCCTTTTAGAGCGTCTAACGGCTTGCTCAAAGAGCTCTTCTCCAGATTTCGGCGCTATGACCATAGATCTGAGCATATCTTCGAGAGCTGGCATGCTTGACATTCCCCGCTAAGCCTCGCCATGTTTACCGGGGACAGCTTTTAAAGCCTGCTAAGTGTAACAAGGCTTAGCTGGTGAGGGACTTGGCGTACTATCCTGGGGCGACAGCTGTAGGGATAAAGGCGCGTGATGGAGTAGTGCTAGCGGCCGATAAAAGGGTTACCTACGGTTTTATATTAATGAGTAAGGCTGGCAGGAAGGTGTACAAGATATCCGATAGGCTGGGCATAGCAAGCGCGGGCTATATAGCCGATATGCAGACCATCGCTAGGATCCTACAGGCCGAGATGAGGCTATACGAGCTTGAGACAGGGCTAGCCCCCAAGGTTAGGAACGCTGCAAAGCTGCTGTCATTAGTATTATTTAACAGAAAGCTATCACCCTACCTCGTAGAGACAATAGTAGGCGGTGTAGACGAAGAAGGCCCCCACATATTCGTCCTCGACCCAATAGGCGCAGTTATAGAGGATGACTACACAGCGCTAGGAACCGGGGCGCAAGTGGCTATAGGGATCATTGAGGAGGGCTATAAGGAAGGAATAAGCCTGCTTGAGGCTAGGGACTTAGCGGTAAGGGCGGTTAAGGCGGCGTTTAGCAGGGACGCGGCTAGCGGCGACGGTATAGACCTATTGCTAATAAGCGCTGAAACCGGGGCTAAGGAGGTGTTTCTCCCAGTAGCCTAAGACCCCTTAAGCTAGCCCTCAACGTTTAATTCTGCCTGCAGACTTAGTATAGTGGGAGGTATCGTGGTCAAGCTAAAGTTCTGGATCCTCGACGTTAACTACGACGTCGTCGGGGAGGTTCCCGAGGTTAGGCTCTGGGGTATAGACGATAGTGGTAGGAGAGTAGTCGTCATCGATAGGAGCTTCAGACCCTACTTCTACGCTCGCCTAGGCTCCTCCACCGACGTAGACCTTGTTATTAAATCGATTAAGAGGTTAGCTGGTCGGTACAAGATACTTAAAATCGAGCCTTTAGAGAAGAAGTACTTCGGTAAACCTGTTAAGGTCTTAAAGATAACCTGCCAGATACCCAAGCTAGTTCCTCAGCTAAGAGAGGAGGTTGCGAAGATCAAGGGAGTTGAGGAGGTGCTCGAAGCCGATATACGGTTTTACATGAGGTACATGATAGATAACGACATCTATCCATGTGCCTGGCACGAAGTCGAAGCCGAGGAGTTGCCTAAAACTCATGGGTGGCGAGTTGATGCCGTGTACTTAGCGAAGCACCCGCCGAGATTCGTTGAGGCTGGCATGCCACCTAAGCTTAGGGTTTTAGCATTTGATATAGAGTGCTACAATCCGGTTGGGGAGCCTAACCCACTAAGGGATCCTGTAATCGTTATAGCGGTTAAACGTAGCGATGGGGTAACTAAGATCTTCCATGCAGAGGATAAGGATGATAGGAAAGTCCTAGAGCAGTTTGTAAAGGAGGTTATCGAATTTGATCCAGACGTCATAGTAGGGTACAATAGTAATAGGTTCGATTGGCCGTACCTAGTGGAGAGAGCTAGGTACAAGAAGGTGAGGCTGGATGTATCTAGAGCTGGAGGAGGACCAGCGCCGAGCGTTTATGGGCACTACTCAATAGTGGGTCGAGCTAACGTAGACCTATACGATTTCGCCGAGGAAATACCTGAAGTTAAGGTTAAGACACTTGAAAATGTAGCCGATTACCTAGGGGTTAAAAAGAAAAGTGAAAGGGTAATAATAGAAGGGGCTTTCATCTACCAGTACTGGGATGATTCGAAAAAGAGACCGGTCCTACTACAGTATGCGCGCGATGACGTTGAAAGTACTTACGGTCTAGGAGAGAAGTTTCTGCCCTTTGCGATACAGCTTTCGAGCATCGTTGGCTTACCTCTGGATCAGGTTGGAGCGGCGTCAGTAGGGTACAGGGTGGAGTGGCACCTCATGCGCCAGGCCTATAAGTTCAATGAATTAATACCTAATAGGGTCGAAAGGCCCTATGAGACCTACAAGGGAGCTATAGTTTTGAAACCTCGCCCTGGGATACACAGGGACATTGCCGTGCTCGACTTCTCCTCGATGTACCCCAACATAATGATTAGCAAGAACATATCGCCCGATACCTACGTTCCTCCTGGCGAGCCCGTAAGCGAAGACGAGGTTACCGTAGCGCCCGAGGTAGGGCATAGATTCCGCAAGCATCCGCCAGGCTTTTACCGGAGGGTTCTGGAACGGCTCCTAAAGGCTAGGAGTGAAATAAGGGCTAAGATGAAGGAGCTTGACCCAAGTAGTCCTGAGTATAGGGTGCTTGACGAAAGGCAGCGAGCTTTAAAGGTTATAGCTAACGCGACTTACGGTTACTGTGGCTGGATAGGGGCGCGCTGGTATAAGCGCGAGGTTGCTGAAGCTACAACAGCTTGGGGAAGGAAGATAATTAGGGAGACTATATCGCTAGCTAGGAAACTAGGGCTTAACGTGATATACGGTGATACTGACAGCTTGTTCGTGAATTATGACGAGGATAAGATAAATAAATTAATTAAAATTGTAGAGGAGAACCTGGGTCTGGATATAAAAATAGATAAGGTGTATGTTAAAGTATTCTTCACGGAAGCCAAAAAGAGATACTGTGGGCTTCTTAAAGATGGAAGGGTGGACGTAGTAGGCTTAGAGGCAGTTAGAGGCGATTGGTCCGAGCTCGCCAAGGAAGTTCAGGAAAGAGTGATAGAAATAATTCTTAAGAAGGAGGATCCCATGGAGGCAGTAAGCTACGTCAGGAATGTCATTAAAATGCTTAAGGAAGGTAAAATTCCTCTCTCTAGCCTAATTATCTGGAAGACGATAACTAAGAGGCTTGACGAATACGAGGTTGAAACGGCTCACGTAGCAGCTGCTAAAATGCTAGTAGAGCTAGGCTACAAAGTCGAAAAGGGAGAGAAGATAGGATATATAGTGTGCAAGGGAGGAGGCGAGAAGCTAGCGTCGAAGGTTAAGCCGTACATCTTAGTAAAGAGCTACGATGAAGTGGATCTAGACTACTATATCAAAAAACAGATAATTCCAGCGGCAATGAGGATTTTAGGGTACTTTGGTGTTAGAGAGGAACAGTTCTACGCGGAAAAGCCGCAGGCAACACTGCTGGATTTCTTCTAAAGGGAAATGAATATTAAACGCGCGTTTCTGTATGCGCCATATCTAGCAGTATGATGTAAAGATCGTCGGCTGCGGCGTTTATTGTATCGGATATGTCCTCTAACATTTCAGCCGTGCTCATTAGTAGCATCATGCTAGCTACCGATAAATCCGACTCTAGTATGGTGAACGTTAGGGACCTGTAGAGGCTGTCGCTTGACGACTCTGCTTTAAGTATCTCGTCTCTTAATGTAAACGCCCGCTTTGGCTTACCGGCCGCTGTAAGCGATAGCATTCTAGAGAATGCGTCGAGCATTAGGTCCACGGATCTGGCGAGGTCCGTGAGTTTCTCTCTTATACCTCCTGGAAGCTCCCATCCTCTCCTCGCGAAGTATTCGAGCCTATAAGCCGTACCGCCGAGCTTGTCTACAATGCTGATTATTTTAGAGGCAACCCTTAGCCAGTCTTCACGGTGGTAGAGAGCGGGCGAGATCCTCGAAAGGTAGGTTAATAGCTCGCTGTGCACCTTGAATATCTCCTCCTTCGTTTCCTCAAGGCTCTTAATCTTTGCCGATATTCGCTCCTCGTGCATGTTAACCATTATTCCCCTTAGCGCGCTTAGCATCTCTCTTGCTAGCGTTAGCTCCCTCTGGAGGTAATTTATCATTTTAATATCGGATAACGATAGCTTAACGACCTCGATATCTTCCCTTCTTAGCGACATCCTATCCACCCGTAAGTGGTCTCCTTACGGTCGCGATAGTGTTATCGGCCACTCCAAACATCCTTAAATCATCAGCGTTACACCACACCTCATTCCTAGGGACAGCATCGAGGCCTAACACCGTAAACGTTAGCCGTTTCTTCCCTCCGATTACTACCTCTACCCTATCTTCTATGTTAAGCTCCTTCATAGTATCTGGGTGCATGCGCGCCTGACCGGGAGGCACGTCTTCCCTACGCCTTATCCTCAGCCTACGCTCCCGCCACTGCAACTCTAACCCCTCTTCTTAGGGCATGTTGAGGAGGGAATAGGAATTTAAAAGTATGCCCGATGACAGCTAGGGATGTGCGGGGAGCCCATTAAGGCACAGCTAATTGGGAGGAGGGTGATAGTCTTAGATAGGAGGCACGCTAGGGAGCTTTACTTTAAAGAGGGGTTCTTCGGCAGGTTCTTTGAAGTACCTAAGCCTAAGGTTCCTAGTGTAGAAAAGGAGCTTGAGTTATCATGTTTCGATACGCTATACCTCGTCGAGAATGGAAAGTTGAAAGTTATTGACGAAGGCGGTAAAAACGTGTCATTAGAGGAACTTAAAAAGATATTTAACGATATGTACGAAAATTTCGAAGAAGCCTATTTAGTTTATAAAGATTTAAGAACGAAAGGATTTGTAGTAAAATCCGGAATGAAGTTTGGAGCTACATTCGCTGTTTATAAGTTTGGCCCAGGGATAGATCACGCGCCTTTCCTAGTGCACGTCCTACCTTACGAGAGCAAGCTAGATCCCATTGAGATTGTGAGAGCTGGTAGATTATCCCATTCAGTGCGTAAGAGGTTCGTACTAGCGTATGTCGATCCTTTAAGTAAGAAAGTACGCTACCTTGTGTTTAAATGGTTTATGTAGCTAAATGGAGTAGCTAATTCGAAGAGAGTTTGTTTATCTCCTTTCTGACATCTTCCAACGACCCTATCTCGTTTAACTCGAGGTACTCCTCTAGCTGCTTCTCGTATCGCTTGAAGCGATAATCGGCGAGAAGAATTAAAGGATTTGAACCTGGGGTTCTGGTTGCCCGTCCTATGCATTGTAATGTTGTGATGAGCATTGGCACGTCCCTAGCCATCTCCCAGTAGTTCTCCACTCCCATCCTTCTATAAGCTCTAGCTAGCCGCGACGCTGCGTCTGGAGGTAGAAACGGGCAGCCTAAGATCGCTACTACGGGCGCTTCCAGATTAACTCCCTCCGAGAAGCGGCCCCTAGCCTTGAGCATTAAAACGCCTCTCCAATCCCTAGGCGGCTCTACAAGGTCTTCCTCGAAAAGGTCGGCTTTGCGTCTAAGTGCGCTAATCACCCTATGGCTGCCGAAGACTACCACCTTACCGGCTAGCTTTAGGACCGTGAGTATGTTTCGGTACTCTTTAACATTCTCGTAGAACTCGTCGTACTTAGTGGTTAACCAGGGTAATATGTAAGCTATACGCTTTGTCCTTGGAACTTTAACCTTAACTTCAACGCCCAGTAACCTCCTACCAAGCTCAGGCATTGTTGTCGAGAGAAGTACGGCAGGTCTCTGAAGTTTTAGGGAAGAAGCCTTAAGTCCCATGAGCCTACCGGACTCTATATATTGAGCGTCCGTACCTACTACCCTAAGGAACCTCCCTAGTCCTACCTTTCTCCCTTCTCTTATAACGGTAAGATAGAGTTCCGCGAGTTCCTCTAATACCTCCTCGCTTAATAACAATTTTACATCAATAGGGCCGTCATCTAACTCTGCAAGTCTTTCAAGTTTCTCGACAAGGTGAAAGGAGGCTCCGAGCTTCTTAAGTTCTCTAAGGACGTCTGGGAGCTTCGAAAGAGGATAAGAGATCTCCCGCGGCTGCAGAAGGTTGTGAGCCTCATCTACAACTATTGCCTTAGTTATCCTGCGTCGCCTCCAGTAGCTCTGAACCGTTACATCCGCTCTAGAGGCCGCCAGCTCACTACCGAAGTACGGGCACATCCCCCATCCCAGTAGCTCTCGCCAGTCAACCGCTTGTAGCGCCTTCTCAGGATCCACACTCAAAAAATACCTACATCTATGCCGGTAGTATCTACAGTAGTCGTAGACGTCCTCTCCTAATCTCTCGTATAATGGGCAGCACTTCTCGCGTCCCAATAGGGTAAACGTTCTAAGCCCCAGAAGCGCGGCGTCCTCCTCGATCCTAGAGGCTAACGATAGGCTCCTAACTAGCCAGGTCGCTGGGAGCATGCGAGCAACCTTAAGCGATACCAGCGTTACGAGGGTCTTACCCCACCCCGTCGGCGCGCTTAGTAGCGAGATATCGCCCCCTTCAAGCGCGGCTACGAGAGCCTCGGTAGCCTCGACCTGGTAGGGGCGGGGCTTAATTCCATTAGGCCATTCCAAAACCCCTTTAGCTAATTCTAGGAGCTTTATTAGTTTAGAAGGAAAAACGCTGGTGAGATTAGCTAAAAGATAGGGGAAGGGTTTTAATAATACTCTACTTCATCTACGCGCCTAGGTCTGAGCTCAGGCAGGCCCTTACGCCTGCGGCGCACCGGCCATCCTAGGTCCTCGTCGTAGTGCTCGATCCCTAGGGTCTTCTCGAGTAATATCCTCCTTTCTACGGCGGCCACTAGTTCCCTAGTCCTGACTACGACGTCTGGATTAACGCTAACGCTATCGATGCCGCATCTAACGAGGAACTCTGTGAACTCTGGATATACTGAGGGGGCCTGCCCGCAGATGCTCACGGTTCTATAGCCGTAAGGCGAGTTATGAGCCTTCTCGATTAGCATAGCTATCGCAGTTCTCACAGCCGGATCCCTCTCGTCAAAGTACCTAGGATCTATCTCTGGGAGTGTCGCCGAATCCCTATCGGTGCCTAGGGTGAGCTGGGTTAGGTCATTGCTGCCTATGCTGAAGCCATCGAAGTAGCGAGCGAACTCCTCTGCAAGGAATATCACGCTAGGAACTTCGGCCATTGCCCATATCTTGAAGTCCCTGCTGCTTTCAAGACCCTCTTCCTTGAGTAGCTTTACGAACCTCTCGGCCTCCCAGAGAGTCCTTACGAAAGGCGCCATTACCCATACGTTCTTAAGACCCATTTCGTCCCTTACCTTCTTTATGGCCTTAACCTCTAGCCTAAAGGCCTTCTCATACTGGGGGCTGATGTACCTGCTAACTCCACGCCAGCCTAGCATCGGGTTAGCCTCTACGGGCTCGTACTTCTCACCGCCCTTAAGCTGCCTATACTCGTTAGTCTTAAAGTCGCTGAACCTCACTACGACGGGTCTCGGGTAGATCTCCCTTGCCACCATCGCTATGCCCTCGGCAAGCTTATTCACCAGTATGTCGCCACGCCCAGTCTCTAGCAGATATAGTGGGTGCTCGCCCACGTAGCTAGCCATTATGAACTCTACCCTCATTAGGCCTATACCGTCAAACGGTAGGTTCTTGTATTCTTTAATCTTCTCAGGGACGCCTAAGTTCATATATACCTTCGTCCCGGTAACGGGCTTTATGACGATCTCCATGGGCGCAGCAGCGATCTCCTTAGGCTTCTCCGCAGGCTTTAGTAGCTCCTCTACCTTACCCTCGTAGACTACCCCGGCCTTAGCGTCGACCGTGTAATCCTTCCCCGTAACCATCTTCTTCGTAGCGTCACGAGTACCTACAATGCATGGGATTCCTAGCTCCCTGCTAACTATAGCCGCGTGCGCGGTCATTCCACCCTCATCTGTTACAATAGCGCTAGCTATCTTCATGTACGGTACCCAGTCGGGGTCCGTCATCTTTGTAACTAAGATGTCTCCCTCGCTCATTAGCTTCTTAGCATCGTCAAGCTCGATGCAGATCTTAGCTACGCCGTACGCGATGCCTGGGCTAGCGGGTAGGCCGCGGGTAACCACCTTGGCTTCAGCTACGCTAACGCCCTCCGCCTCCTCGGGCTTAGCTTCAGCCTCCTTAACGCTCCAGACCGTCTCGGGCCTAGCCTGAACTATGAATACGTTCCGTGGGAATGGTAGATCCCTATCGATAGCCCACTCAATATCCATAGGTATGCCGTAGTGCTTCTCTATCAGAATAGCGAGCTCTGCAAGCTTCTTAACCTCCTCCTTCGTTAGGCAAGGCTTCTTCTTAAGCTCATCTGGCACTGGAACCTCTACGGTCTTTCCTGTCTTAGGATCACGGATAGCCATGATGCTTTTCTCGCTTATCCTCTCCTCTATTATCTCAAGCGTGTTCTTATCGACGACCCACTCGTCAGGGGTGGCCTTGCCGCCTACTACGGTCTCTCCGAGGCCCCAATTGCCCTCAATAACAATCTTGTTCTTTTCACCTGTTACGGGATGTATTGTAAACATTACGCCCGCAGCCTTAGCGTTGACCATCTTCTGTACGGCGACGCTTATTAACACCTTCTCGTGCTCGAAGCCCTTAGACTCTCTGTAGAATATAGCCCTAGGAGTGAACAGACTGCTCCAGCACTTCCTTACCTTCTCAACGACGTCATCTTCGCCCTTAACGTTGAGGTAAGTTTCCTGCTGCCC
Organism: uncultured Thermofilaceae archaeon; assembly: GCA_964489665.1. GTDB lineage: Archaea > Thermoproteota > Thermoprotei > Thermofilales > Thermofilaceae > CAZAZN01. Next base: position 1,822 of record CAZAZN010000019.1, on the reverse strand, counting down.
GGCGAAGCTAGCTCCTGGTAGATCTTCGGCGGTTGCGCTGCTCCTCACAGCGACGTACTCTTCCTCCTTGCCAACCCTTCTACAGAGCTCTCTGTAAGCCTTCCTAATTTCCTCCTCTATGTCCTTCGGCATAGGCGTGCTTTCAATTAGCGCGCGGATCTCTTTACTAGCTTCAATGTAATCTTCCGGCTTAGCAGCTCCAGCTGGCGCTTTTTCTCTCAAGATCTTGTATATCTTGTCCTTAATTCCTGTCTCCTCAATAAAACGTTTGTAGGCATAGGCGGTTACCGCAAACCCGGGAGGAACGGGGATGCCCGCGTTTAGCATTTCTCCGAGGTTAGCGTTCTTGCCGCCAACCAGCGGTACGTCGTCCTTTGTTAGCTCTTCGAACCACAGTATAACCCTAGTGGCCTTTTCAGATGGCACAACCTTCACCGCGAAGAGGGGGAATACGCCTCGATAAAAACCCTTCCATCATCGCGGGTTAACCTATTACTCACTTTGCCCCTCTCAGGATTTCAGATTATCACCGCTTAGTGAGCAGTCTAAATCTCGGTCATATATACAGGACTTAAGTAATACTTACCTATTACCCAAGGTTTAGCTTCAGGTACATTAGAAGCTGATTAGTAGGCAGAGAGGTAGGGGTGCCTTCAGTAGTAATATAGAAGGCTTGAAGGATTTCACAGATACTTTTTGTAAAATTGGTGCGGCCGCCGGGATTTGAACCCGGGTTCTGCGGCTTGGGGGGCCGCCATCCTAGTCCAGGCTAGACCACGGCCGCTGTTTTCACTCTACTCTGGAAGGCTATAAGCTTACCGCTCCACTACCTTTAGCTAACGGCTAGCGATAGTTTTAGGACGCACTGCCTAAGCGCGCTTAAGGAGCTCCCTAGTGCTCTAGACGCGCGGGCCATAGATAGCTCTATACCGCGTTTTTTCCTGGCCACTTCCCTAGTAGCCATATATGCTACGGCTGAAGCCACAGTGGTTGGTCGCCTTCCCTGGAAGGCTTCGCGAGGTAAGCGGGGTAAGAGACGTTTAGCTTCTAATAGTGCTTTTTGAGTTGTCTCCTTGTCTAAACCGAGCGATCTACAAAGCCTTTTAACTTCTCTTTCAACGAGGTACGGGAGGTCCTTGTACGTAGGCTCTCTATACAGGTCCAGCGCTTTAAGGATCCTTAGCGCTCTCCTTATGGCAGTTATAGTCACCTTGTGCCCGCGTAATCTAAACATTTCTACAAGTTTATTGGTAGATAAATTTATTCCTGCTTCTCTACATGCAAGTAAAACACATGCAGCCAGTAGCCGGTAATGGTTTAGGCGCTTTCCAGCATTAAGCTTTCTTAGCAAGGCTTTCCACTCACGCTTAGAGAGCTTAGTAATAGCCATCCTGTATAGGTTAATGGCGCCGATAAGCACAGATTCGGGGATGTTAAGCTCCCTAGCTATACACTTAACTTCCCCAAGTGCTTTAACGTCCAGCGTTATGCCCCCTAAATTAACTTTTAAATATAAGTTTGTTATTATCAGCTTCCTAAAGCTCGAGCTTACTCTATACTCTTCCCAACTAGCGTAAGGCGATATAGGCTCGCCAGCAATAGCGCTACCTAGGAGGAATGCTCCGTATAGAGGCGTATCTCCGTCCTCTAGCCTTTCTAGCCCGGTAAAGTCTATTGGGTTATAGTCTTCCTGTACTAACCCGCACGATTCACATACGTGAAAGCCCTCGGGAGCTAGCACTACCCGAGACCCGCACTCTCTACACCTCATCACTCGGCAGCGGGTATAAAGCCTTTTCAATGGTCGTGGTAGGTAGGGGGG
>CAZAZN010000018.1:0-27004 GCA_964489665.1 uncultured Thermofilaceae archaeon | reverse complement strand
CGGCCCTCTCCTTAGCCGCGAGGTTTCCGAGGGGCCATCGGGGGCCTCTAGCCCCCCGGCTCTCTCGCGGCCGCACCCGGGCCAAGTATTATTTCATCGAACTTCCTTAAATCGATTCTCTCATCATCTAAAGTCAAGTTTTACCGGTATACCCAGGGTATGACTCTAGGTATGACTCTGGGTATACCTTTATTATTTAACATGAGTGAAGGTATACCGTGGGTCATACCCACGGTATACCCCGGGTATACTCGTTTCTTTTTCTAGGCCCAGCATTTCTAGGAGAATTACTGCGCGGACGGCTGGCGAGAGCTAGGTAGCGTACACAGCTATAGCGAGGATCGTGGTAAGGGGTAGAAGGACTAGGGCGCTGGCGCCTAAGGGGCTCCAGGGCGGAGTGGTGCAGGGCCGGAGTTCGCGGGAGGCTGGCAATAATGTGGGTAGGAGGATGAAGATCCTCTGGCTTTAAGGCATAGGGGGTCGAGTAGCCTACGATGGCAAGGCCTAAGAATCCTTCTTCCTTACCCCTTCCCCGGACAGCTAGCTAAGCAAGAGGTTTTTCGGTAGCTTAAGACTTAGGTGTAGCCTATGCTTGAGGGAAAATCAAGCGAAAAAGGTTTACGGCCCTTTCGGGTCGCCGCCCTATCCATGCTAGGCCACGGGCCCCGAAAGTAGAGGAGATTATATCCTTTAAAAGGCTCTCTCTTGCTATTTTTAGTTTCAGCGTACTATTATCAATCAGCTTAAGCTGTTAAGGTTGCCTAATGCTTAGGATGATGAACGCAAGAATCTGGTGGGCCCGCCGGGATTTGAACCCGGGACCACCGCCTCGTAAGGGCGGCATCCTACCGCTAGACCACGGGCCCCTTCATCATAGGAGGGTGGGGGGCTTAAACCTTTGCGGTGCGGTACTTCAGCTAGAATGCCGTGGTAATATGACTTTTCCAAAGCGTTCCTGGGATGTTAAAGAACTTGCGCCACTTCAAGTGGAGGGCCTATGGTAAGCGACCTAGATGAGATCTTTGAGCGCATACTCTCCTCTAAGATATTCAAGGACCGCGAAAAGCTCTTACCGGACTACGTCCCTGACGAGCTCCCGCATAGGGACGAACAGATAAGGAAGCTAGCTACTGTTTTAGCGCCAGCGTTAAGGGGGTCTAGGCCCTCTAACGTTTTCATATATGGTTTAACGGGAACTGGCAAGACGGCAGTCGCGAAGTACGTACTTCGTAAACTAGCTGAGAAGGGCGGCGATAAGCTGTTACACGTGTATATAAATTGCCGCCAGAGCAACACGAATTACCGCGTTCTCTCGGAGCTAGCTAACGGTATTGGGGTTAAGGTTCCCTTTACGGGGATAGCTACTAGCGAGGTCATGAAGCGGGTCTTGACGGGGCTTGAGGCGAGGGGGCGGGTAGTTATCGTAGTCTTAGACGAGATCGATCACCTAGTCAAGAGGAGCGGAGACGACGTGCTATACTTCCTTACAAGGATTAACGAGCAGTTGAGTAGGGCTAAGGTCTCGATAATCGGGATAACTAACGACCTTAAATTCACGGAGTTCTTGGATGCGAGGGTTAAGAGTAGCCTTGGAGAGGAAGAGTTGGTGTTCCCGCCGTACACTAGCGCTGAGCTCGAGGACATACTTAAGAGGAGGGCTAGAGAGGCGCTAAGGGAGGAGGCACTAGAGCCGGGAGTCATACCGCTGTGCGCCGCTATAGCGGCGCGCCAGAATGGAGATTGTAGGCTAGCCTTAGACCTGCTACTGAAGGCTGCCGACATAGCTGAGCGCCTAGGAGAGGAGAAGGTGAGGGTAGAGCACGTCAGGATGGCGCAGAAGGAGATTGAGAAGAATTTAGCGGTAGACGTCATTAAGACCATGCCTCTTCACGTCAAGTTGGTGCTAGCCGCTATATACGCCCTCGATCGCGATAGGGTGCGGAACATAACCACAGGAGTCATATACAACAGGTACGTCGAGCTGACGAAGCTGCTGGGGGTTGAGCCAGTGACCCAGCGGAGGGTTAGCGACATAATAAACGAGCTGGACATGCTGGGCATAATAAACGCTAGGGTCGTTAGCCTAGGACGCTACGGCAGGACTAAGGTCATAAAGCTTAGCGTTCCTAGGAAGAGCATCGAGGAGGGACTAAAGGAGGACCTCGTCCTGCTGGGCGTCAGCGAGCTCATCGTCCGCTAGGTTAAGTCGCCGCAAGTACAGTAGACCTCGTGTAGTAAGTCGTAAAGCTCCTGAAGCCCCTCCCCCGTAATCGCTGACACTTTAACTACGCGCGAGGCTAGGCCGAACCCCGAGATAACCTCTAAGAGCTTCACGGCCATGTCGGCTAGTACTCCCGTTTCTCCCTTAAGCTTCTCCATGAGCGCGGTAAGGTCGGGGGAAAGCAGGTCCTCGCTACCCTCTCCCAGCAGGTCACATTTGTTTATTATCACTATGCTCTCCGACGCTAACCTTAGCTGGGCCACTAAGTTCATGAGCCTAAGGGCTACGGCGTCCACTAGCCTATTCGTTAGCGTTGGATCGAAGATTAGGACTACAGCGACCTGTCCCAGCTCCTTGAACTTAGATATAAACGCGGGCCCCGTTTCCCTAAAGAGGAAGAGCTCCATCTGCCCTGGAGTGTCTACTATCACGAAGTCGTGGGGTAGCGACGATATCTCACTTACTAGCTCTGGCGCGTGCTTGAGCAGCATGTCCACGCTCACGATTAGCGCGCCGTTGGGCCCAAGCCTCAGCTTCTCCATAACGTCCCTAACCCTAACGTATCTCCTAGCGTCCACGTCCGGGCGGTAGGGCAGTTCCTCTACTCCTGGATCAAGGTTCACGTACCCTACCGAGTATCCCTGGTTCTCCTCAAGCCACTTCCCGAAGCTAGCGGTTAACGTCGTCTTACCACTCCCCGCAGGCCCAACCATCACTATGAACTGCTTGTTAAGCGCCCCGCTAGACATCGAGAACCCTCTCATGCTACACCGTTGAGGCTTTAAAGCTAGCTACGCGCGGACATAGGGGGTCAGGAGCTCTTAAGTCGCCGCGCTCGAGCATAGCCCGCGCAAAGCACCCGCCTAAACACGTAAACCTTAACGGACAGCTGGAACACGGCTCCCTAAGATAGCTCGCCTCCGTAACTAGCCTAACCAGCGGGCTCGAATAAAACTCCTCAATGGCCGTTCCTAGCCCACGCCTAACGCTGGTGATGACAACGTCGAGCACGTCGCAGAGTAGGACCCGCCCAGCCGGATCAACATCCATCACGTCGGCCTGCCTACAGCTCCAGTAGCTGACACAGCTCCTCCTCGCTACTAGCGGAGCGAACGGCGTACACCATAGGGATAACGTTAGCCCCCTCTCCGAGGCTACCTCCTCGGCGAGCCTTATCGCATCAAGATACTGGCTAGCGCTAGGCGCGAGGCCACTACCCTTAGCTGCTCCTGACTTCATGATGGGGATTAGCGCCGCGTGGTCGAGGCCTAAATCCGCCGCGAGGCTTACGTAGCTACCAGCCTTGCTATAGTTCTCGGAGCTAACGGCCATAACAGTTGATACTCGAACGCCCGCCTCAATTAGGCGTCGAACAGCCAGCACGGCCCTCTCCCAGGTTCCCCATCCTCTCAAACCCTCGTGAGTCTCTCGAGGACCATCGAGGCTGACGTATACAGTGGCGTCAACCCTCTTCAACAGGCGCACCATATCGTCCGTTACAACCTGTCCATTCGTAACTACGCTCACCCCTAGCCCGTACTCGTGGCACTTCTCCAGAACCTTGGAGAAGTCGGGGTGAATTAACGGCTCTCCGCCGCTAAACCCTATCCACTCCACTCCCATCTCGTAAGCTTCCCTCACGAGCGCTAACTTCTCCTCTAAGCATAACTCCCTTAGTCCGCTTAAGCGCGGCTTTACGTAGCAGTGCCTACAATTTAGGTTACACCTTGAGGTGAAAAGCCATATAAGCGTCGAGAGCTGACCCACTCCTCCCACCGAGCCCTGCAACCCTCAGGCGCCAGGGGGATAATAGCCTGTCGCCCTGCATACCACTCCTTGAGTTCAAAGGTGCTATGTTAAGTGTAGTTTCGAAGAAGAGTGGCGGGCCGGCCGGGATTCGAACCCGGGACCACCCGGTCTCTATCCCGGGTGGGTTAAGAGCTTCGCCCTTTCTAGACGGGCGCTCTACCGGGCTGAGCTACCGGCCCTCCTATATGGCTGAGGAGGGGGGCTCTTCTTAAGTCTTTCTTCCAAGGGTAGGAGCTGGGTCCAGGCTCTCTTAACTCTTAGAACTTGGGAGGGGTAAGCATATCCTTAAATACCTAGTTAGAATTACACCTTCCGAACGGGGAGAATGGGGACCCGGCCTCGGCTGGTATCTATACCTACTAAGCCGGTAACTACGAGGGTCGTTGAGCTCTGGAGTGAGCTGCGCGAGTACATAGAGATAGCTGGAGCAGGGGAAATCCTCAGGAGATACTTCGCTATGAACGCGTTCGACGGAGCGCTCACGATGATGGGATTCGTGGTAGGCACCTACATCTCAGGCCTAAGAGACCCTCGAGTGGTGTTAACTACCGGCATAAGCGCTAGCTTCGCAATGGGAGTATCCGGCTTCGTTGGAGCTTTACTAACCGAGAAGGCCGAGAGAGAGAGAAAGGTAAGGGAGCTAGAGAGAGCTATGCTGAAGAGCCTCGACGGAACCATAATCGCTACGGCGTCAAAGGTAGCGATACTCCTAGCCGCTATAGTCGATGCCGTAGCCCCGGCGCTTACGGCCCTTATCATATCGTCGCCCTTCATCCTATCTTGCATGGAGTTCATCGACTACGATATCGCCGTACTAGCCTCCTTAGCCATATCGATGCTGCTACTTTACGCGCTAGGCTCGTACCTCGGCAAGATCTCGGGCGGGCGCTCGTGGGTATATGGAGTGATAATGTTAATGGCTGGCGTAGCGGTAGCATTGCTCATTACGCTGAGCTCCCCAGGCGCGGTTATCGGGGGTTAGGGGTTGAGGCGTAAGGACGTCGTCGGCATAACTAAGATAACGCTCGACGTTATGAAGCCGCGCGAAGTTAGCATAGTTGACCTGACGTTAGCTTTAGGCAAAGTACACGGCGTTGAGACCGTCGAGGTATACGTTACAGAAGTGGACGTTAAGACTGAGACTCTTAAGATAACGTTAACGGGCTGGGGTATAGCCACTCGTGAAGTTGAGGAACTTCTCGAGCACTACGCCGCTACTATAAGGAGCATAGATGCGGTTTCGGCCTCAAAGCGCAAGCTGCTAGCATGAGACCCTATGGAGGGCAGAGACCTCTTAGAGTTCTTGTGCGAAAAGGTTAGCCCCACCCTGTGGGGTCTAAGCTCTGAGTACGAAGACTCTAAAGTTGTGGTCGTTGGCGTACCATTCGACGCGACCTCCTCCTTTAGGCCTGGATCGAGGTTCGCGCCTCGAAGGATTAGGGAGATCTCAGAGGAGCTAGAGACTTACCTACCTGAGCTCGACGTCGGCATCGACGAGCTACCGGTGTTTGATGGAGGAGACTTAGGCCTTTCTGTAACCGCTGCCTCGATGTTGGAATCCTTGACGCGGCTTGTTAAGGCCCTCGCCAGCGACGATAAAGTGGTGGCGCTCATCGGCGGAGAGCATACTATTACGCTAGGAGCCATTAAGGGGTTAACGTCTGCCGGACTGAAGCCGTCAGTGTTGATACTCGACGCTCACCTAGATTTTAGGGACGAGTACCCTGAGGGGGAAAGGCTGACTCACGCAACAGTAACGAGGAGGGTGGCTGAACTAGTAGGCCCTGAGAAAGTAATCGTAGCGGGCGTTAGGGCAATCTCCAGAGAGGAGTACCTAGCGGCAAAAGAGACAGGCGTGAAGGTTTTACAACATAACCCTTTAAACGCCGATAGCTTGGTGGAGACTATCAGCGACCTGCTTTTGGAGGTGCACGAGCCTCTATACATATCTCTAGATATGGACGTAGTAGATCCCTCACATGCGCCCGGAGTTAGCAATCCAGAACCTTTAGGACTTTCACCTGCCTCGCTGCTTAAGCTGTTAAGAGAAGTAGCTAAAAGTGTGGAAACATGCGGCGTAGACCTCGTAGAGGTGAACCCCCTCTACGACGTCGGCGATATAACGTCTGCGCTAGCGGCCAAGGTGCTGGGGATACTGCTAGCTTGGATCTGTAGAAGATAGCGGTTAAATCGCCTTAACCCTTCTCGCTATCAGCGGTCTGAGCTTCATGATGATCTTGTAGCCACAGTAGGGGCACCTAACTCCGGGTAAGGTCTCCATTTCCTCTTTTGTAAACGTCTTACCGCACCTTAAGCACCTGTACATGTGCTCCTCTCTAGCGCTCATCACTCCTATCACCAACCGCCTCCTGATAACGTTTTCCTCGGAACGCCGCAAAAGGTTTTTAGGCTTCGCTCCTCAATTATGCAAGGAAAAAAAGCGGTAGGCGCTCGGGAGAGGATGAGCAGCGATATATTAGAAGGAATATTTAAGGACGTATTCAGGGAGCAGGAGGTCATTAAGATCAAGGTCGAGCGCAGAAAGGGCAGGCGGGAGGTCACGATAATCGAGGGCATAGACCCCAAGATCTTCGACCTTAAGGAGCTCGTATCAATCCTTAAAACAAGGCTAGCATGTGGTGGAACCGCTAAAAACGGTAGGATAGAACTCCAAGGAGACCATCGCTACAAGGTTAGAGATATACTCCAAGAAATGGGCTTTTCACCGTCAAATATCATGGTGGAATAGCACTAGCGCGTCAGAAGCCTCCTAATGCGCTCAACGCCTCCTAACTCAACGAGCAACCTAGCTACGGGCCTAGGGACAAGCTTCTCCCAGCTACCTCCCTCGGCTATAAGCCTCCTTATTTTAGTACCCTCGTACAGGTCCCTGGAGAAGAAAGGTATCGGTTTAACCTCGTAACCCGCTTCCTCTAGGAGTAGCCTTGATAGGGGGTCGTTCGTGTAGGCGCGTTGAAACCTGGGTAGCCATGCCCTTAATAAGGGGACCCAGAGGCTGTGCCTACTGTTTGTGTCAGGTACAGCCACTATAATCACCCTTTCGAGTAGTCCTTCCTCCTTTAGGGTTTCCCAGATCATCTCTATCCTCTCCCCAGCGGTAAGGGGGTTGTTCAGCGTGTGGCTGTACTGGGCGCTGCCTACGGCAAGCACTACCTCCTCCTCCCTCTCAAGTATCCACTTAAGAGCCTTTAGGTGCCCTAGGTGGAACGGCTGAAACCTGCCTATGTACAGCGCTCTATGGCTTACCAACCTCGACCCCACGGATCTCTTCATAGAACTCTTTAAGAGTATCGAGGTAGCTGCGCTCACCCCTCTCAATCATATCCATCTCCTCCTCGACGCGGCGCGTCCTATCCTCGGAAATTAGCGATCTATAGTTACTGGACAGGTAACGGTACACCTCGATGCCGAGTTTCGTTGGAACCAGTTTACGCTTCCTCCCAACCTCAATGATATACTTACGATCGAGGAGCGTCTTTATGATCTTTGCGTACGTTGACGGCCTACCGATGCCCCTCTCCCTCATTAGCCTAACGAGGTCGGCCTGCGTGTAGAGCGGTACCGTGGCTACCCTCCGATAAGTTACCTCCTTTACACGATACCTGCCCTCGGGTATCCTATCTAGCAGCCTAAGCGGTAGCGTAAGCGTGTACCCGGGCTCTACCACCTCTACGTAATGCTCGAGACTCTTCTCAAACCCTGGTCCCTTAACTTTAAACGAATAGACCTTTACGCGGGCCGGAGGCATCTGGCTAGCTATAAAGCGCCTAAAGATCATGTCGTAAAGCCTTATGTGTCGAGGCGTAAGTGGCCTCGCTAGCTGCACAACGCCCTGCCTTATCAAGTTTAACAGCGTTTCGGCGTCAATCGCTCTCGTAGGCCTGATGCACTCGTGCGCTCCCTCAGCGCCCCAGGTTCTCGGCTTGAACATCTCCGCGCCGTACTTCTCGCTGATATATTCCCTTGCTAGAGCTATGCCGACTGCTGATACCCGCGTGCTATCGGTCCTGTGGTAAGTTATTAGACCTAGCTCGAAGAGGTCTTGCGCTAACCTCATTACTTCATCAGCGCTCAGCCTAAGCGCCGTGGTCGCATCCCTGAGCATCGTATCGGTGGTGTAAGGCGGCGGGGGAGGTAGCTTAACCTCCTTCTCCTCAGCGCCGTAGACTTCCACGCCCTCCTCCTTAATCCTCTCGGCGAGCTCCCTCGGCTTAAGCTCGCCTAGCTCAGCGTTCTCCACGACGAAGGTGAAGCCATTCTCGAGGGTTATCCTGAATACAGGCCTTACGCTCTTCTTAGCCTCCTCGTAACGCTCGATGACCCAGCCAAGTACAGGGGTCTGCACCCTCCCAGCCGAGAGCCACTTAAACCCAAACTTGCTCCATAGCTTCTGGCTGAGGACGAAGCCTATCCATCTATCCTCAACCCTGCGGACTATCTGCGCCTCAACCAGTTTACAGTCGATATCTCTTGGGTTCCTTATGGCCCTCTCAACGGCTCTGCGAGTTACCTCGTGAAACTCTATCCTGCGCACGTTAGGTACATAAGGCCTTAGCAACGCCTCGAGATCCCACGCTATTTTCTCCCCTTCCGTATCTGGATCAGTTCCCAGGAGAACTAAGTCGACCTCCTTGGCTATGTCCCTTAGCGATTCAATGACGGCGCGCTGGTCATATATCCTATCTGAGCCGCACTTAGGGCACTTACCCTCCGCGCCTTGGAAGTCGGTGAATTGCTCCCCACAGTTTAGGCAGCGCTTAATAGTAGTATAGATGGGGTAGAAGCCCCTGCTGTCAAGCACTAGCACGCCATAGTACCCCTCCTGAGTGACTAAATCTAGGACGTGGCCCTTGCTGGCGGCTATGAGTAGCATGTAGTCTCCCATGCTGACCTCGTAGAGGTCGAGACCAGCGTACGTTCTGCGGCTCGGCTTTCCAAAGAAGGAGGCGATAGTCCTAGCCTTAGTCGGCGACTCGACTACTAATAAGGCTACCCTAACAAGGTCCTTAACCTCTTCGGGCTTAACCTCGCCCCTCATTAGCCTTCTTATGAAGTCTCTCTCCGCATCTATTTCTGAGATCAGTTTTTCTAGGTCCAGCTTATCGAACTCGACCCACTCTATATCCTCGCTGTACCATTTGGTCTGCTTAACGAGCCACCTAAACAGCTTCTCGTCGTCGATTACTACTACGGAGAGGCCCTTTGATATACCACCAGCGTAAAGCCTAGAGGTCCGCCCCGAGGCCTGTAAATAGGTCATTGGGTCAGGTAGGAGGAAGTATCTCTTACCCTCAATCTCCCTTATGACTAAGGGCGTCTTCTCCTCTAGGACCCTCACTACATCCTCCCGGGAGAGGTATTCTTTAACTATGCCCCTAAGCTCTAGCACCATCTGCTGGAGTCTGCCGAGGGGCCCTGAGAGAAGCTCGCCCTTTCTCAAAGCGTCCATGAGTAGCTGGGCTTTAGCCTGGTCCAGCTCGAGGAGCCTCCTCCTTATCCTGACGAGTAGCCTATCCACCTTCGAGCGTACGTCCTTTGGAAGCGCGTCGCGGATGTTGCCAGCGATCTGTAATAGCCTTGCTGGGCTTATCTCCTCGATCTCAGCGGTGAACTTGAAATGAGGTACTCCAGCGAAGATGGCATATCTAACTATATGGGGTAGGTCGAGACCCCTAACTAGTAGGCCGTAGTAAGTAGCCGTTCCAACGAGTACGTCCAGCTCTCCCTCAACGAAGAGGTCTAGCCCCTTCTTATCTCTTGAGTGTACGAAGGCCGCCTTAACGCCAGCCTCATTCAACGCCTTAACGAGCGATTCGGCGTACTCCTGCCCCTTACCTGCGGGTACGAATATTAGCCCGCCCCGCCCCAGTAGCTTAGCTAGCCTTACTACTTCCTTCTCGACCTCGCTAGTAATCACATACGAATCGACGACATTTCTCATGAACTCCGCTCTCGAGCCGACCTCGAAGCCTAAGAGCTCTCTGAACAGTCTAACCCTAAGCCCCCTAGGCCTACCAGTAGCGGTGGAGATGACTAAACAACCCACCCTACGCCCCTCTAGCAGCTCCTCGAGCTCTCTCTCGCTATCCTCAAGCTCCCTGCTTAACTCCTCGGGAACCTCCTGCCCAGTCGCTAAGTACCGCGCTAGCCTCCTTCTCAAGATGACTATCCTGAGAGCTAGCGTTATTGCCTGCTCGGGGAATCCGAGAAGCTGCAGTATTTTGTCGACGTTCTTAGACGACTTTAAGATAGCGTCTACGTCGTCTACGAATATGTAGTCGAACCTCTTGTCGCTAAGTACGTCGAATTTAGTCGCTAAGAAGTGGGAGGTCGTAACAAGAATATCGTAGTCACCAGAAGTTATAGCTTCAATAACCTCTTTCCTACGCTTCTGACTTAATCCAGCGTGATAGGCCACTACCCTTAGCCCCTCGACGCCCGACCTCTCTATAAAGGACAGTAGTTTCTCGTGGACTTGTTTTAAGAGGAGGGTGTTGGGGAGTACTATGTAGCACTTTTTACCTTCCTTCGCTAAGTAGATCGCCATTATTAACCCGAATACTGTTTTACCAACGCCGGTCGGCGCCAGGATGGTAAAGCTTTTATCCTCTAATACTCTACGGGCCCACGTCCTCTGAGCCGTCCAAGGCCTATTGCCAAGCACCTTCTTGAAGAAATTGCAGAAATCCTCCGTGCGCTCCTCTATCTCCACGAGTTCCTTAAACCTCTTAAGCGTACCTCGCTTCTTAAGCTCCCTTTCTATAACCTTAAGCCTTTTTAGGAAATCCTCTCCTTCGAGAACCTCTTTAGGTATGCCATCTAGGCTAGGTAAGCACTTCTCACAGGGTAAGCCCATCACTAACCGCTCATCAGTTATCCTACCTCCGCAGTTAGGGCACATCTCCCTGAATACTGCTCTCACGATTACCAGCCTCGAACTCCTCGGTGAGAAAGAATTCTTAAACTATTCGCTTGATAAGGGGAGGTAACTAAAAAGGGAGAATTTATAGGCTTTTACGCGAGCCCAGCTAGCTTTAGTAGCCTATTCCAGTTCTCCTCAACGTCCCTCTTAAGCTCCTCTAGGAGCCACTTGTTCTCCGGCCTAAGGAGGTGCCTGAACCTACCCTGAAGCTTTAGGTAGTCCTCCAGCGGCCTAGGCTTCTTTACAAGGACGTTTATCTTGTACTGCCCATTCTCGTACTCGTACAGCGCCCACATCCTAGTCTGCACCGCTAGCCTAGCCACTTCAATCGACAGCGATGGGTCAAACCTCCAGCCGGTCGGGCACGGCGTGAAGTAGTGGAGCACGGTCGGGCCCTTAACCCTGGCGGCTTTGACTATCTTGTTGTACATGTCGACCGGATAAGCGGGGTTCAGCGTTGCAGCATACTGTACGCCGTGTGCTATTGCTATGCCGATTAGGTCCTTCTTCCTTTCCAGCTTGCCGGGAATTACCTTGCCAGCTGGGCTCGTGGTCGTAGCGGCGCCCTTCGGCGTCGCGCTAGACCTCTGGATTCCCGTGTTCATGTAAGCCTCGTTATCGTAACAGATGTATATCATGTCGTGTCCGCGCTCGAGGGCACCGCTTAGGGCCTGTAGTCCTATGTCGAAGGTCCCACCGTCTCCGCCGAAGACTATGACCTTAGGCTTCTTAATGCCCCGCTTCTTCTCCAGTATCCTAAAGGCCGCCTCGATGCCGCTCGCGGTGGATGCGGCATTCTCGAAGGCGCTGTGGACCCAGGGAACCCTCCAGCTCGTGTAGGGGAAGATCGTGGTAGCTACCTCTAGACATCCCGTAGCGTTTACGACAACCTTAGGCCCTGGAATCGCCTTTAGCACCATCCTAACCAGCTGTGGTATGCCGCAGCCAGCGCAGAGCCTATGCCCAGGAGCGAACTCCTCCCTTAGCGGTATCTCCTTAATAGTCTTAATCAACTTAAGCTCCTCCCCCATCACTCCCTCACCCCTATCCAGACCTGAGGCTCCTTAACCTCACCCTCCTTAGCGACTTGCTTAGCCATCTCGAACACCTTTACTACATGGTCGGGCATTAAGTCCCTGCCGCCAAGCCCATATATTACGTTGAATATCAGCGGCTTCTCCTTGACGTTAACGAGCGCGGCAGCGACGTCCATGAATAGCTGAGCTCCGGGGCTACCGAAGCTATACGACCTATCCATTATCGCCAGCGCTTTAAGCCCCTTTATGGTCTCTAGGAGTTCCTTAACGGGGAAGGGCCTGTATAGGGTCAGGCTTATCACGCCCACCTTCTCGCCCTTAGCCCTAAGCTTGCGGGCTACGTACCTCGCGGTGCCGGCGGAGGAACCTAGTATCATTATGGCTACCTCGGCGTCTTCGATCCCGAACGCCTTTATCGGCTTATACTCTCTTCCCACGAACTCAGAGAACTCCTTCATCAGCTCGAGGATCCTAGGATAGGCGGCCTTAAAGTGCTCAGCCTGCTGCCTCTTATGCTCGATGTAATAGTCGTACAGGTCTAGAGGCCCGTACGTCTTCGGGTTATCGGGGTCTATCGGGTTTACCGGCTCCTTAGGTGGTAGGAATTCTCGAACTTCGCTATCGTCCAGCACTAGAAGCCTCTCAACTGAATGAGATAGGATGAAGCCGTCCAAGTTCACTATCGACGGGAATAGTACCTTCTTATCCTCCGAGACCCTGAACGCTAACAGGGTTAGGTCGTAAGCCTCCTGCACGTTCTCGGCGAAGAACTGTATCCAGCCAGCATCCCTAGCCGCGTAGGCGTCGTCGTGCGAGCAGTGTATGTTTATGTTAGGAGAAAGGGCTCTGTTCGCTAGCGCCATTACAACCGTGGTCCTTAGACCAGAGGCTATCCATAGGATCTCGTACATGAGGGCTAGCCCCTGGCTAGCCGTGGCCGTAAACACCCTTGCACCCGCTAGCGAAGCGCCGACGACGGCTGAGAGAGCGGAGTGCTCGCTCTCGACGGGTACGAACGCGGCATTTAGCTCGCCGTTGTTAACGAACTCGGCTAGCTTCTCGACGATAATTGTCTGGGGAGTGATGGGGTAGGCAGCGATTACGTCAACGTCGGCTTGTTTAACGGCATAAGCTACTGCCATGTTGCCGCTTAGCCCTATAGGCTTACCCCTACCCTCCGACACACCCGATCACCCCTCCCTAACCATCTCGATAGCCTTAACCGGGCATACGTTAGCGCAGATCCCACATCCCTTGCAGTAGTCGTAGTCTATCTCGATGGTATCGTCCTCGTGCCTAATTATAGCCGGCTCGGGGCAGTGGATCCAGCACAGTAAGCACTTAATGCACTTCTCCTTGTGGTAAATGGGCTTAAGGGCTCTCCACGTTCCCGTCTTGTACTCGACCGAGTTGCCGGGCGTAGTTATGATGGCCCCTAGCGGTAGCTCCCGCCAGCCTAGTTTCCTAGTACTCATACGGCTTCACCTCCCCGTACGCCCTCTTAACGGCCTCGATGTTCTTATTTACGATGTCCTCGCCCATTGCCACGAACCTCTCCTTCACGGCTTCGATAACGCTCTCTAGCTTCACCAGCCCGCTCGCCTTGATGAAGGCTCCAAGCATCGGCGTGTTGTATAAGGGCCTGCCAAACACCTCCATCGCGATCGTGTAGGCATCAACGTACCATACCTTCAGCTTCTTCTCCTTAGCCCTCGCCACCACCTCGTCTGCAGGCTTTTTAGCGTTAAGCACTAGCAATCCTCCCTCCTTAATACCAGCAAGTATGTAGTCGACTTCGTACTGGAGCAGGGGGTCTATGACGACGACCATGTCTGGCTCGTATATGCCGCAGTGAAGCTCTATCGGCTCATCGCTTATCCTCGTGTAAGCCCTAACGGGGGCGCCCCTCCTCTCCGGGCCGAACTCGGGCGCGTGATAGACGTACTTACCCTCCTTGATAGCCGCCCTCGCTAGGAGCTCGCTAGAAGTGACCACGCCCTGTCCGCCCCTGCCGTGCCATCGTACCTCTATCATGCTAGCGCACCTCGACACGCTATAATCCCGTAGAGTAAAATAGCTTCCGGCTCTCGGCTAACTCCGCCTTGAGGAAAAGCTTTCTAATCGGCCTTACCCATTTAGCAAGGCGAGCGGTATGGAGGATTTAACTCGAGAGCTCTGGGAAAGCATCGTAAGGGCCCATAGCGAGATGGAGAAGCTCTTTAGGGAGATGATAGAGAGCTTCTCTAAGTATGGCGTCTACTTCGGCGTTCAAGAGCCCCCCGTCGACATAGAGGATAGGGGGGACGAGCTGGTAATATACGCTGACCTGCCCGGCTTCTCTAAGGACGAGATCAGGATTAAGGTCACCGAAGACTCCGTTGAAATAAGGGCCGAGAAATCGGAGGAGAGGAAGGCCGTGGAGAGGGAGAAGAAGTACATAGTTAGGCAGAGGATCTGGGAGAAGTTCTACAAGAGGATAGAGCTGCCGGAGAAGGTAAGGCCTGAGCTAGCTAAGGCTAAGCTAGAGAATGGAGTCCTTGAGCTCCACCTCCCGAAGAGTGAGGCTCGGAGGGAGGTTGAGATAACCGTAGAGTAAGCTCGTGTACGGTAAGGTAATCTTAGGGGGTACTTTTTCGCTTTTTCATAGGGGGCACAGGCATCTCCTAAAGGTAGCCGCGAAGCTCGCCGGAAACGAACTGCTAGTAGGGGTCACTAGCGATGAGTACGTCACTAGGAATCCCAAGCCGCACCCCGTGGAGCCTTACGAGGTGAGAGCCCTCAGGGTGCTACTCTACTGCATTAAAGCAGTGCGAAGAGGAGTAAGGGTCTGCGTATTCCCTCTCGACGACCCCTTCGGCCCTTTAATTAGCGAGCCACGGCTGAACTGCGTCGTCGTCTCAGAAGAGACGTTCCCCCGAGCGGTCGAGGCGAACATCCTGAGGAAGAAAAAAGGGCTTAAGCCGTTGCCGATAGTAGCCGTGGAAATGGTTACTGACGAGGAGGGGCGCCCCTTATCCTCGACCGCCCTCTGGGCTCGAGGCCTTGCTAAGCAGGAACTTAAACACCTTCTTTATGAGGAGGTACCAGGCGGCGAGCCAGATGAAGTAGGTCGAAAGCCCCACTATAGATCTGGTCGCGCTATGAGGTATGAGCATTATCACTCGCTCGACAAAGAGGAGCACTGCGAGCAGGGATAGCCAGATCGACACTATTAAGGAGGAGACTAGGAAGGCACCCCTCATCCAATCACCGTAAGTAGTGCCGTTATAACGGCTAAGCACGCCGCTACGCATTCAATTATGAAATAGCTCCTTACGACGCTAGCCTCATTGCCTCCGCCCTCCATTAGCAGGATTAGCCTAGTTAGCGATAGAGGAGCCGACGGCGAGTAGTTAGGCACTAGCCTGCCATCCCCTAAAACGCGTATCGGCCTCTCACCGACCTCCCTATGCTCCTTAAAGCCCTTGAAAGAAGCCAGCACCAAGAAGCCGTTAACCAGGTGCGGGAGAAGCACGGTCATCACCACTAGCTCCTGACGCGTCATTACCGCAAGCGCGCCTAGCCCAGCTCCAACCGTTAGGCTACCGCTATCGCCGTTAAATATGCGTGCAGGTAGCTTGTTATAAGGATAATAGCCAACCAGCGCGCCGAGGAGTATAGCGGTTAAGACGAGCCCCTCCACGCTCTTAAGTAGCGCGGACGTGAAAGCAAGAGCTACCAGAGCTATTATAGACATGCCGGGCATTACCCCGTTCATTATATCTAGCATATTCACAACGTTTGCTGGTCCAGCTACGGCTAGGGGCAGCAGTAACCAGTAGAGGATTGTGAGCCTTAGCGTCCCGAGCAGGGGCACGCGAGGCCTCCCAAGCACCACGAGCCCTAAGGCGTAGGCAGATGTAGCGATAGGAGCTATCGTGAGGAGAGAGAGGAGCGTCTTCACCTCGCCCTTGAGCACGTAGATGTCGTCTACTAACCCCACGGCGAATGCTATGAGGAGAGTTAGCCAGAACACGAGCACCTTAGCTGAGAGGTCTGGAAACAGCAGCGCGGCGGCTACCGAGGCAACAGTTAGCGCGGTGAACAGGGGCACTCCTCCGCACGTAGGCACAAGTGGTTTACCGGGCTTGTGCACGTCGGGCCTTACTAGCCCTCTTCTCCTAAGGGCGGTAATGGCGATGGGAGTAACTGCCCAGGAAGTTAACGCCCCAATACACGCTACGACCGCCGCTCTAGCGACTACGCCTGCGTCTATCAATCGACTCACCTAACAGCGGGAGCGCGATGAGAGGGAATACTATCGTGGCGTCCGCAGGCACAGTAACGTGTCTTGCCTTAGGCTTTATCTTACCCCAGCTTATAGCTTCCCTCGTCCTAGCGCCGCTTAAGCTACCGTCCCACTCGACGGCCGTGCATATGTAGACGGCGTAGTCTAGCCCGCCCTTAAACTGAGCCCACCAGATTATATGGTGCTTAGTTATACCCCCGCCTAGTATCAACGCGCCCAGCTTCTTAGACGAGTACACTATGTCAGCGATAGCGCGCATATCGCCCAGCACGTCTAGCTTAAAGCCACCCCCTCTGCTCCTTAGGACATCGGAGTACGTGAGCAGGGCCGTTCCCACGGCAGAGTCCACGATCCCGGGCGAGAACACCGGCACGCCCCGCATAGCCGCTTTGTAAAGGAAGGAGTTAGGGTCGTTAAGCCTCCTCCCCATCTCCCTAAGTAGCTCGCTGGGGGTCCACTCCTCCTTTTCCCGAGTCAAGTCGTCTAGAACCTCATGGACAAAACCCTCAATGATCGGGCCGTAGCTCTCAAGAGGGACAAGCACGTTCCCCAGCCTGTGTATATCAAGCTGCCTAAGCATCTCGTCGTCCAGCTCGAACTCTCCCTTGAAGTACTCGCCACCCCTCGCCCTAGCAACGTCGTGATCTACAGCTCCCCCCGTCGTAACTATGACATCGACAAAGCCCCTCTCCACGAGCTTAGCTATGAGGCCCCTAAGGCCTGTAGCGATCAAGTTCGCGGTGAAGCCAAGGAAAACGGTGCACTCCTCGTCGCTAACCATGTCCTTGAGCACTCTGAAAGCCCTGTACACGTACCTCGAGCTAAAGCCCCCCATGTCGTCGAACGCCTTAAGGAGCTTAACGAAGTACTCCCGCCCGCCCTCTAGCTCTTCAACGTCGATATCCCTTACGCGCTCCCTAAGCAGCTCTTCGCGCTTCAGCTTCCCTCACCTCACGACGTAGAGGTAGATCCTATGGCTCCTACCCCCATCCCTAACCTCTACGACCTTCTCCGGCTTCCACCCAACGATTTCAAAGTCGTGGGAGACGATCCTAGTCCCGGGCTTCGCCTCTTTCTCCAGCTTAGGCTTAAGCCTCTCGTTAACGGAGGTTAGGAGGTAGAGGAATATAACGTCGGCCTCGGGGAGCTTCATCTCGAAGAAGTTTCCGTGCAGTATCATCACCTTATCCTCAACGCCAGCCTCTATCACATTCCTCATAGCGGCCTCAACGAGGTCCCTCCTAAGCTCAATCCCTATGGCTTTAGCTCCAAACTCCTTAGCGGCAATGACTAGGACCCTCCCATCCCCACATCCCAAGTCTAGTACGACCTCCCCAGGCTTTAGGTCCGCCAGCTTCAACATCTTTCGAACGACTTCATGAGGCGTAGGCACATAGGGCACGGTTATCAAGTACACCATCGCTGCCACCAGCTACCCCCACTAGCCACGAACTTTAAAAAGTACTCTAGCCTAAGAGCGTCACCCTAATGCCTCCTCATCACGGGCTCAGCGTAACTCTGACCGATCATCCGCACTTCAACTTACGCGTCGAACCCGATAAACCTTAGCCACGAGCCCCGTCAACGGGAGAGTAAAGGTTAAAGCTGTTCTAGGAAAACACATAGTTAGCGCGGGGGTGCCCGAGCTAGGACAAAGGGGGCGGACTTAGGATCCCCCTCGGGATAAGAACTCCGCTGGCGTAGGCCTGCCCGGGTTCGAATCCCGGCCCCCGCACCAATTCTCCGACCCCTAAGCGGCTGCTAGCGTCGATGAAAAAGAGCTTAACGTTCGATAGCCAATGTTAACTACGGATGGAGGGGATCGGCTTAAAGGAGCTCTTCGACCAGCTTTACCGCGAGGACGAGGAGTTTAGAGATCTAGTATCCGAAATCAGGAAAATGGTGCTCGACCCAGGCTCGGTGTTCGACTCGGAGCTTGCCTTAACGCTATTTAATAGGATATTGGCTAAGCTCGGCCTACCTCCGACCACCCCTGCTTACCTCAGGCCGAGGAAGACCGTGCTGGTTAGAGCCCGTGAACCGATCCCACGACCTCCCCGCTGTATAACTAAGCCTTCCCTTCCCGAGATCGTAGTACTCCAGCCGCTGATCGACGTCGAGAGGGGCAATGCGCTAACTCAGGTTTACGCGTGCCAGTACTTCAGAGGGGGCCACAGGGTTACCGAGGTAACCCTGGTGTTCGGCGACGAGGATAGGCCGCCTTCTGGCAGCAAGCTGGACGTGTGGTACGACGCTTGGCGCCTCGTCTCGTGGGGAAGGATACGCGACTTAGAGACCTTCTACATCGTCGAGAAAGAGGGGGCCTACGAGGTAGACTTCACAGGGCTCCAACTAATCCTGAAGGAGACTCTAGGCGTGAGGAAGATACCCCCGATAGGCAGCGGAAAGCGGAGATTCCACGAACCCGGGCACGAGTACGAGGTCGAGGTAGTAAAGGGCGAGACGATCACGATATACGTTAACACCTGGAACCACGCCTTAAGTACGGTGGATACGAATCCAGGCCTCGAGAAGTTATCCTTCAGGCTAGAGGACGTAGGGTTCCGCGTTGGCTCTAGAGTTAGGGCAGAGAACGACAACTCGGATATAAAGTACATTAGCGAGATACCCGGCCTATAGCGGCGAGGCTTTATAAAGCCGTTCGCTAGAAAGTATACACAACAACACTATGTCTAAGCTTAGGGTGATAGAGAGAAACTTTACGGTGGAGTTCTTGGGCTATAGCAAAGAGGGCAAAACGATATACAGAGTATACGTCAGGCCTAACCACGAAAGCAAAGTTATCACATGGCTCTATGAGAGAGCTAGAGGAACTCTAGAAAGCGCACTGAGGCTATTAGGCTATAAGCTAGAAGACATTAATAGGAAACCTAAAGAGAAGCTATCGGAGGATAGAAGAAAGAAAAGAAACGCCTTGTTTAACATTGCCTCAAAACTATTTGGTAAATTCTTCATCATTATTACGACAACTCAGATAAAGCATCTGGTACCGGCTAGGGCTAGCGCTAGCAGAAGGGCATCCCGAAAATAGATCAAACACCTTCGACTTCGGATCCGCTAGAGCGTCATTAGGATATTGCATCTTAATAGCTTGGAGAGAAGTATCGGTAACGCTACACAATGGATTTTACGTTGATAGGAGAAGGGTTATCGTACCATCCTTAAGATATAGAGTAAAGGACTACGTGCTAAGGAGATTAATAGGAGACGATATAGTAGCTGCGTTTAAAAATAACAATGATATAGAGCATATATACCAGTTCCTTGCGGGGTGTATCGATGGAGACGGGGATGTAACAGAAACCGCCGTTAGGATAAGTGCATCAAGAAGCAAGAAGATTATTACTAAAGTCCTTAATGATCTATCTTTAACTATTGGTATAAGTATTGAAAAAGATGGTGACTATGTAAGATATTGTATTAAGAGACAGTTATGGGAAGGGATATACAAATACATGTTACATTCGGAGCGCAAACAAAAGCTCTCCCGAAATCTTAAGAGAAAAGCGTGGGGACGCAGAACAGATAAAATATGGGCTTACGTCTCTTCGAAAGGTTGCGTCGAGCTCCGAAGCAGGGACTCGACCCTCCTAGAGAGACTAACAGGTCGTAAACCTAGATGGCATGCATCTTCATGGAGGATAAGAACTTCAAATCTACAAATTTTGTTTAATACGCTCT
The DNA here is from genome assembly GCA_964489665.1 of uncultured Thermofilaceae archaeon. GTDB lineage: Archaea > Thermoproteota > Thermoprotei > Thermofilales > Thermofilaceae > CAZAZN01. The sequence continues at coordinate 7,004 of CAZAZN010000018.1, read as the reverse complement.
TATATTTAAACTCCGAAAACAAAGAAAAGGTTCTAAGGTTCCTAAGGAGAAAGCACATAAAGGACGAGGAGAATCTCTCCCTCCCAGTAACTATATAAGGTGATGCTACCAGAATGGAAACGGGGCCCCGGTCGTCTAGCCCGGTCAAGGCTGGCTGTACCAGCCGAGCCGCCTACAGGATGGCGGCCTTTCGAGGTAAACTACCCGAAGAGAGCCGCAGATCCCGGGTTCAAATCCCGGCCGGGGCACCAAAAATCCCTGTTTTTCGAAATTCTAGCTTTTGATGCCTCTAAGAGGGGAATTTCAGATACCTTATCGCTCCTCCTCTATTTCCTCCCCACCCACTTTCACGCAGTAAGCCGCTACGGGTAAAGGTCGATGTGTTAGAAACTAGTAAGTGGCGGGCCCGCCGGGACTTGAACCCGGGTCCTGCGGCTCCGCAGGCTTAGGGCCCCCTAGTACACAGGGGGTCGCCGCCCTATCCTAGCTAGGCCACGGGCCCTAGGGATAAGAAAGAATAGAGAGGCTTTAAGCTTTCTTTATTATAGGCTCGACGAGGCCTCTTATCGCCTTCTCCCAGTCCTTAGCCTTCACTACGCCGGATGCTAGCAGGACTCCGACAGTGCCCAGCCTTAGGGCTGCCGCTACGTCATCTCCAGTGGTTATTCCAGCGCCGCAGAGCACCTTCACGTTAGGGTTAACCTTCTTGACTAGCTCTACGGAGCCTAGGACTACCTCCGGCTTAGCCTTAGACACCGGTATCCCCGTACCTATGAGCTCGGGGGGCTCTATGGCGACCATGTCGGGCCCTAGCGCGGCCATCGCCGCCGTTACCTCCGGGGTATTGGAGCACACGACGGTTACTAGCCCGAGCTCCCTAGCCCACTTTACCAGCACGTCTATCTGGTCAGCCCTTATCCTCCTTTCAGAGTGGTTGAGCATGGTCCCTACGGCGCCGGCGTCCTTGATCGCCTCCAGCGTTACGTGGCCGGTGTGGCTGCCGGGCTTAACGGCGTCGGCGTGCTGCGAGAACACGGGTATCTCGACCTGCGAGGCCACCATTGCTAGATCGGTCAGCTGAGGAGCTACGGCTATAGTTACCCCCGTCTCTTTACTGACCTTCTCGGCAACCTTGGCGAGCTCTATTGCTTTACGGCCGCTAGACTCGCGATAGGCCTTGAAGTTTATCAGTATTAGGGGGAACTCGATCTTCAACCCTTTTCACCGCCCGCTATTCTAGCTGGGCAGGTAAATAGGGTTGTTGCTGGTAACTGCAATGCTTTTTTGAGATATAGTTGCTGAAGAGCTGGGAGCATGCTAGAAAGGATCCCTACGGGGATTCCGGGCTTTGACGAGGTACTCGGAGGGGGTATACCTAGGGAGTCGCTGTTCCTGATAGCCGGCCCGTCGGGCACTGGAAAGACCATAATGTGCGTTCAGCTGTCCTACTTTAACGCTCAGAGGGGTAGGAGGGTCGTTTACGCCTCCTTCGACGAGGGTAAGAGGCTAGTAGACTACATGAAGACCTTCGGCTGGGACCTAGAAGCCCTCATCAGGAAGGGGGACATGGCACTGCTAGACCTCGTTACCGTTAAGGGCGTTGGAGTAGCGGACTACGTTAACATGATTCTCGAGAAGCTTAAGGAGTTAAAAGCTGAGATCTTGGTGATAGACTCGCTTACTACCCTAATACTTAGCCTGCCAGAACTCTCCGAGGCTAGGATGGTCATAGACCTGTTAAGGAGGCTTAAGCCCCCGGGAACTACGATAATCGCCACCGCGAACATGGTATCCGGGTCTAAGCGAATCGGAGTGGGCGTAGAGGAGGTCGTAGCCGACGGCGTAGTACTGCTCAGGAGGGTCATCTACAGGGGTGAGCAGAGGATAAGGCTGATGGTGCTTAAGCTACGGGGATCTTCGCACAGCCGCAGGTTCCACGAGGTAGTGATAACTGATAAGGGTGTGCAAGTTATACCTATAGCGTAGACATGGAACTCGCCTACCTCATATTCGTGTTAGTGACGTGGGCCACCGGCCTCTTCCTAGCGCTTACGGTAACAGCTATCATAAGGTACAGGGCTTCAACTGTGCTTAGAGAGGGGTGGCTTTTCCTAGCGGTGATACTCTCGGTCTACACGCTGGCGTTCGCGTCGTCCTCGGCCTACTACGCGTACATGTTCGCGGCATTTGGCGGCGAGTTCGCCGTAGAGGGAGCTAAGAGCATCCCTGGGCTAAGCGCCTTATTCTTCGCCGCAGCCCTCTCTACGGTCTTCTCGTTCATAGCCAGCTACCTGGCGACCGGCGGCGAGGGGACTAGGGCGATTAAGTACATGGTTCTAGGAGAACCCGCGCTACTAGCGCTGGTCATCATCTCGTGGGCCTTGTGCGCCTACTCGGCCCTAGCCCCAGGAGAAGCTACGTACAGGCGGGGTCCGCTGGGGCTGACGGTGGTCTACAGCGATACGGTCCTCGCGCTAGTCGCAGTAGGGCTTGCGCTGTGGCTAAGGCTTGCAAAGCTCGTGTTTAACGGCGTTAAGAGGTGCGAGGGGTTCGCGATCATAGCCAGGCCTCTAAGGGTGTTAACCCTCCTATCGCTATCCGTGCTAGTAGCGGGCTTCGCGTCAATGGTTATCGCCTCTAAGACCTTCTACGACGTATACCTCTTCATGAATACGTACTTCTTCCTAGCATCGCTCGCGCTACTACCTCTCGTGTATAGCGATCTATTATCCTCGCACAAGCTCTACACCTACACGCTCATATCGCAGCTGAAGAGGCCGCGCCCCGTAGCGGAGGCGCCAGAGCCGGAGGTTAGCGGGACCTTATTGGTAAGGGTAGAGCCTGAGGAGGACTACGGTCCAGCGATTAAGGCCCTAGTCGATAGGACGGCTAAGAGGAAGAGCGTGGTGATCGTGGCTCCGCTGAACAGCCCCCTGCTAAGGCAGGCCTACGAGAACAGCGAGAACGTCTTTAAGGTAGCGCTCACGGTAACAGGCACGCTAACGCCCCACCCAGGCGTCGTCCCAGCTAGCAACACGCCGCTGATAGCTAGCACGGTGGTTAGCATGGTTAAGCGGCTAGGCGAAGCGCTCGTCGTGTTCGACGGGATCTCAGACCTCGTCTTAGTAAACGACGTAAGGAGCGTGTACGTCATGCTAAGGCATGTTATCGAACTCCTGCCGAGAACGCCCCTTCTAGCCATAGTTAACTGGAAGGCCCTCTCTGAGAGGGAGTACTCCGCCCTAGCCGCCCTCTTCGATAAGGTGTGCGTCCTCAGGGGCGGTGGGCTAGCAGCTGTTAAGAGCAGCCAGCTTTTATCCTAGCCCTTTAGAGGTTTACTGAGAAGATGTGGAGGTTGTTGAGGCCCGACGCCCTGCTGGTTTGGGAAAACGAGGAAGTTAGGGAAAGGCTTAGCCACTACTACGCGGTGATGAGAGGAGACAGGCCGGCTAAATACCTGGTAGTTAAGAGGGTGGAGGTCGAGTACGATCCCCGGGCATCGTTCGAAGAGCTCATGAAGATGCACGACGAGGCGTCTAAGGAGTTTAGGGAGATTTACGAGGGCGTTGTAGAGGGGAGCGTTAAGCTGGAGGACCTGAAGAGGCCTGAAAGGAGCTTCCTAGACTTGAAGATAGAGCTCGCTAAGAGGATGGTTAGCCCCTGCGCGCTATGCGAGAGGAGGTGCGGCGTCGAGAGGCTAAAGGGTGAGCGCGGCGCGTGCGGACTTGACGCGACCGTGAGGGTTGCTAGCGCGTTCCTGCACATGGGCGAGGAAGCCCCGCTAGTCCCTTCAGGGACGATATTCTTCACGGGCTGTAGCTTTAAGTGCGTATTCTGCCAGAACTGGGACATCTCTACTGACCCATATAACGGCGTCGAGGTTACCCCTAAGGACCTAGCGGCTATAGCCGTAAGGCTATACGCCGAGGGGGCGCGGAACATAAACTACGTTGGCGGTAACCCTGACCAGCAGCTTCACGTCATAATCGAGTCGCTAAGGTATATGGAGATTAGCGTACCCCTGCTCTGGAACAGCAACATGTACATGACACTTGAAGCCCTTAAGCTCCTCCTCGACGTAATAGACATCTGGCTACCCGACTTCAAGTATGGGAACGACGAGTGCGCCCTAAGGCTATCTAAGGTGCCTAGGTACTTCGAGGTCGTGTCGAGGAACCACAAGATAGCGCACGATAATGGCGACATGATCATCAGGCACCTCGTGCTCCCCAACCACCTAGAGTGCTGCACGAAGCCGGTGCTGAGGTGGATTGCCGAGAACTGCCCTAGGGCGTTAGTGAACATCATGGGCCAGTACAGGCCCGAGCACATAGTCGCGAGGAGACCTAAGGACTACCCGGACATAGCTAGGCGGCCTACTAGGGATGAGATGAGGGAGGCTTTCGACTACGCTAGAAAGCTAGGCATATGTTTCGAGCCCGTGAGCTAGGGGATGTACGACCTAGAAGTCGATAAGGCCGTAAGGTGGGTTAGGGAGAGGGGGTACCGCGAAGTACTGGTACAGGCCCCAGACGGCATTAAGCCGTACCTAGCCCCGCTGCTAGAGGCTTTAGAGGAGGAAGGCGTGGAGCCGCTAGTCTCTGCGAGCCACGCTTGGGGAGGGTGCGACCTAGCGTTCTCTGAGGCCCGCGCACTAGGCGTAGGGGCGATTATTCACGTAGGACACCACGGCCCCGTAAGGGTCAGGGAGCTAGCATTTGACACGCTCTTCATACCGGCTTACGCCGAGGTAGATCCCGCACCAGCCCTAGAGAGGGGGTTAGCGCTAGCTGAGGATGAAGGGTTTAGGAGGATAGTACTGCTCTGCTCGGTACAGCACCTTAGAGAACTTCCTAGGATGGTAGCGCTAGCCGCGCGTTCGGGCTTCGAAGTAGTTAGAGCTGGCGTAGCCGGCGTTCCCGGCCTCATAATCGGCTGCGATCCAAGCGCTGCCCCCGTAGACGCCGACGGAGTCTTGGTCGTATCCGGCGGCAAGTTCCACGCCTTAGGCGCTGCGCTAGCCTCGAGTAAGCCGACGGTGGCGATTGACCCATTTACTCAGAGAGTAGAGCTGCTAGATAGGGAGGTGAGGAAGGTAGTGGCCCTTAGGCTTAGCCATCTGCTAGAGGCCTTAGAGGCTAGGAGCTTCGCTGTAGTGCTGTCGATTAAGCCAGGGCAGGTTAATAGAAGCGCGTGCAGGTGGGCGGTACACGCCTTAAGGCAAGCTGGCAAGCGCGTTACCGTGGTAGTTGTTAACGATGTAAGCAGGGAAGTCCTAGAGAACGTGAGCGGGGTAGACGCATTCGTGAACACGGCATGCCCGCGGCTAGCTACGGACGACGCGTACCTGTTCCCAGGCCCCGTAGTGAACGTAGGCGAGCTACGCTACCTCCTGAGGGGACGCTTAGAGGACTACAGCCCGAGGAGCGTATTCAGTCTCCACCCCGCCCCTTAGCCGCCTTAGCCCTCCTCCTAGCCCTCCTAAGCCGCCTATAGGCGTCCCTCAGAAGAATCGCGTCCTCCTCGAGGTTAGGGCTCTCGCTTATGACCACCCCCTTTACCCCAAACTCTAAGAGCGCTTTAACCAGGTCCTCATAGGCGGTATCGCTCTCCAAGATGTTAAGGTGCCTCCTCTCGCCTTTCTCGCCGTACTCTATCCCCGAGAAGTGTATGTGCATGTTGTTAAGCCCTTCCTTACCCAGCCTATTCTCGATTAACGAGAGCACTTCGCAGAACTCCTCGTAGGCGTTTGGAACGCCCCTCCTCCTAGCCCTTAAGTGGGCGAAGTCTACTACCGGGAGAACCATGTCGAGCTCCTCGCTAAGCGATAGCACCTCCTCCAGGTCGCCAAACTGGGAAGGCTTGCCCGTAACCTCGGGCCTTATCCAGATCTTAATCCCCTCCTGCTTCAGAGCTTCAACCACCTCCTCGAGCCTCTTCCTCACGATCCTATAGGCCTCGGAGGGGTCCCTCCCCATGTAGTAGCCTGCGTGGAAGCACACGCTCCAAGCGCCCGCCATGCTCCCTATCCTAGCCGACTGGAGGATGCGCTCGATGCTCGCCTTAACCTTCTCCTCCTCCTTAGACAGCAAGTTGATGTAGTAGGGAGCGTGGACCGTAAGCACGATCCCGAGTTGCCGCGCAAGCGCGCCCACCTCCTTAGCGGCCTGTGGCTTGAGGGTAACTCCCCTAACGAACTCGAGCTCCATGGCGTCGAGACCAAGCGCCTTAACCTGTAGAACTCCCTCCTTAGTAGACCTCTTCTTAGCACTGTGGGGTATGCCCGCAGGGCCGAAGTGCAGCTTCCTGAGCTTTCTTAGCCTCTTCAACGCGCTCACCCAGAGGGCTTAGGCCTAAGCCTAAGCCCGCCCGCCTCGTACGGGGTCTTAAGCACTAAGAGGGTGTGGGTCTCGACGACGTCCTCGTGGCTAGGCATGTAAAACGTTAAGAAACGAGTGAGCTGGTTAAGCTCTGAAGCCCAGACCTTGATCAAAAGGTCGTAGTTGCCCGTTATTATATGGACCTCCTCGACCCAGGGGAGGCCGGGGTCCCTCTCGCAGTCCCTAGCGATCTTCTCCGCTAGAACCTCCTGGTTAGACCTACCTCCCCTCAGCCCACCCCTCCTAGCCTTAACCAGGACGAAGGCTACGAACTTGTAGCCCACCTTCTCCGGGTCGACAATCGCCTTAAACCCCTTAATCACGCCCCGCTCCTTGAGCTTCTCGAGCCTATCCGATAGCGTAGTCCTAGGCACCCTTAGCCTGCGGGCTATGTCGGCTATGCTCGCCCGCCCATCCTTCTGGAGCTCCTCCAACAGCTTTAGGTCTAGCTCGTCCAAGCCCAGCACCTCCTAGGCTTACCTAAACTCGCGGAGCTAATACGGTTTCGGACACGGGTTAAGCGCTCCTTAAGGAGGCGTTAAGCTCGCCTGAAGCTAGAAGGGGGATGGTGGGGCCGCCGGGATTCGAACCCGGGGCCAGGCGGGGTCTAGTCGGCACTTGCCG
>CAZAZN010000017.1:0-27088 GCA_964489665.1 uncultured Thermofilaceae archaeon | reverse complement strand
AGGGCGGGGAAAATAGCCAGCGCAACGGGACCTTAAACCCCGGCCCCTCCTCTGGGCCCCCAGGGCCGGAACCGCGGAGGCTGACCGTGATGAACGCACGAGCTGGGCGCACCCGCTAGGCGGGGATTGCCCGGGGAGGGGCCGGGCTCCCTCTTTTTCTTTACCGTTGTGAGAGCCCCCTTCATCGGCACCTCTAACCTTCCCGGGGCGGGGTAGGCTCATCCCCTCCGGGGGCCCTCGCGATAATAAAGAACGCGCGCTTAATAAACCGTACTCCGCGCCCGCTTTAGGCGGAGAGATGCACTCTCCAGCTTTTATCAGCACTCACATAGCGAGTGCATGGGAAAATGTCAGCGGTAATACCATTCCTCACCGGTCGGAGGGGAGCTCTCATCATCTTAATGGGGCCTCGGCAAACACCGCCGTCCTCATCGCTCGGCCTCGCTCTCGCTCGTCATGGGCCGTGTGAAGTAGGTAGCGGGCGACATAATAGGGTGTCGGAGCTATTGTTCATAAGGTAGTGGTCTAGGTGTAGATGGGGATGGGTAAGCTAAAGGTCTACAGGTACGAGCTCGCACCCGAGGTCGAGGCTGTAGGCTTAGGCGTGTACCTGCGTAAGCACGGGGCGTTGCTGATCGCCGACCTGCATATAGGCTACGAGCAGGCGCTTAGCGAGCAGGGAATCTACATACCGTCGGTCCAGTACGGGAGCATGAAGAGGCTGCTCGAGGCTATGCTGGACGAGACCGGGGCGGAGAAGGTGGTTATAGTGGGGGACCTTAAGCATGAGTTCGGCAGCGCGCTTAGGCAGGAGTGGAGCGAGACCCTGGACCTTTTAAGGTTCCTTAAGGAGAGGGGGGTGGAGGTCGAGGTCGTTAGGGGCAACCACGATAACTTCCTCATACCCATACTAAAGCGCGAGGGAGTGCCTCTACACGACCCAGTCCTCGTAATGGAGGACGTAGCGCTGGTTCACGGCCACAAGCCGCTCCCGATAGAGGTGTACAGCGGAGACCTAAGCTACGTGATAATGGGACACGAGCACCCGGCCATCGTGCTGAGGGACGAGCTAGGCGTTAAGATGAAGTTCAAGTGCTTCCTGCTCGGCAGCTACGAGGGGCTAAACCTCCTAGTGCTCCCTGCCTTCTCCCCCCTAATGCCGGGCACTGAGGTTAACGTCTACGATAAGAGCAGGTTCCTCTCCCCCATCCTCCAGGACGCTAACATAGACGCGTTCCGAGTATTCGTAACGGACCTAGATGCCGGGATCTACGACATGGGGACCGTGGCAGCTACTAAAGCCCTCTCCCTCGGCCTCTGGAGCGTTTAAGGATGAAGGTGAAGCCCCTGACCTCAACGAGCCTAGCGTTAAGCGCCTCAGCTACCTTCTTCGCCACCTCGAACCTGTCGGCGCCAGTAGCCTCCCGGAAGTTCCTCAGCATCTTAACCTTCACTATCCCTCGGCTCTCGAGCACTCTATCGATCTCCCTTAATAGCGCGTCCGTAATCTCCCTCTTCCCGATTCTAACTGTGACTATGTCGCGTACCCTAGCTCTAACCATCGAGGCAACTATGCGGAGAGGGGTATAAAGTTGGCTAAGTGCCTAGCCTGCGGTCGGCGCGGCTTGGTTAGGGTCTCCTACTTAGAGGGATACCTTTGTAAGTATCACTTCTTAAAATACTTCGAGAATAGGTTTTATGGGACGCTGGAAAGGCTAGTTGAGGGCGGCGAGCGCGTCGTAGCTGCCATCTCCGGAGGGAAGGATAGCTCGGTACTCCTTTACCTGTTGGATAAGTTCTCTGGGAGGCTTAACCTAGAGGTGGTAGCGCTATTCGTGGACGAGGGAATAGCGGGGTACTCAGACGCTAGACTGTCTAAGGTTAGGGAGCTCTGTAGGTCGCTTGGCGTCGAATTAGTGGTAGTGGGCTTTGAGCGCGAGTACGGGGCTAGCATGGATCGCCTCGCGGATAGACTAGGGGAAAGAGGCTACCCGATGCCTCCATGTACTCTTTGTGGGGTCCTTAAGAGGAGGCTAGTTAACGTGACGGCTAGGGCTCTTGGGGCCGACTTCGTGGCTACGGGCCATAACCTGGACGATGAGGTTCAAGCCTTCTACATGAACCTGCTTAAGGGGAACGTCGCTAACATCTCGAGGGACCTGCTCACAGCTTGGTTCGAGATCGAGGGGATGGTTCCTAGGATTAAGCCGCTGTACTTCGCTCCTGAGAGGGAGGTGTTAGCCTACGCCATCCTCAGGGGGCTACCCTTCGTTAAGGCGGCCTGTAGGTACGTGTCGCTTGGGATGAGGAGCGTCGTTAGGAGGCTCTTAAACGCGCTCGAGAGGGAGGAGCCGGGCACTAAGCTTAAGCTTCTGGCGATGAGGCACGTCATGGCCGCGGTGTTTAGGGGGGAGGCGCGCGGGACGGTGAAGCTGGGGAGGTGTAGGATATGCGGCGAGCCCTCAGCTCACGAGGTCTGTAAGGCGTGCGAGCTGCTTAGCGAGGTGATAGGCGGTGGCTAACCCGTTCGCTAGTAGGGAGCTCTACGAGAAGGTTTGCCGCCGCTTAGTAGGTCGTAGGAGCGAGGTTAAGGCTATACTGGCGGCGCTAGCGGCTGGCCGGAACGTCCTGTTAGAGGGGCCCCCTGGGACGTCTAAGTCGACCATCCTGAGGGCTATAGCTGAGGAGAGTGGCCTACCCTTCTACCTCGTCGAGGGAAACGCTAGCTTAACTCCCCAGAAGCTGATAGGCACGTTTAACCCGGCTAAGGTCATGGCTGACGGGTTTAAGCCGGAGTACTTCGAGGAAGGCCCGCTCGTCAAGGCGATGCGAGAGGGCGGGATACTCTACATAGAGGAGCTGAACAGGATGCCGGAGGAGGCGTATAACGCGCTCCTCATGGCCGCTGAGGAGCGGGAGCTACATGTCCCTAGGCTAGGGGTGATTAGGGCGGAGGACACGTTCAGGCTAGTAGCCGCCATAAACCCGTACGACGAGGTTGGCGCGGGCAAGATAAGCAGAGCGCTCTTAGAGCGCTTCGTTAAGCTAAAGCTCGATTACCAGAGCAGGGACGAGGAGGTTCAGATAGTTAAGCTCAGGACGGGTAGCCGGAGGGAATGGCTAGTTCAGCTCGCGGTAGATCTCGTTAGAGAGACTCGCAGGCACCCCACGCTTAAGATGGGCTCGTCGATAAGGGGCGCGATAGACATGGTGCTCATAGCCGAGAGTTTAGCTAGGCTCTCAGGAGGGGAGCTGAGCTATGGCGACCTCGAGAGAGCCGCGCTAATGGGCGTAGCTGGCAAGGTGTGGCCGGCGGATCCCGAGGTAGAGCCCGAGGAAGTTGTCAGGGAGATTCTCAAGAACCTTATCTCTAAGGCCCAAGTACGGCTCAGCGGAAAGGGCGGGGAGAGAAGGGAGAACGCAACTGGGGAAGATAGGTGTAAAGAGATTGAAGAGCTCTCGCGAATAGCGCCGAGGCGCGCTGCCTTCTTAGTCAAGCCCGAGGACATTTACGCCTTAGCGCAGCGGGGCATTAGGGGGCTAGACGCCCTAGCTAGGGTTCTAATGTTCCTCCCGCTAGATCTCAGGACGCTAGCTAAGGAGTACTCCCTTAAAGCCATTCTTAAGCTGAAACCGATAGAGGGCGGACCCCGGCTTAGGGGGCGTCTACGTCGTCGCCCCAGCTGGGAGGGCGACGACGTAGACGTAGAGGCTACCGTGGAGCGGGCTCTAGACCACCTGTCGTCGCCGCCCGAGCCCGTAGTCCTATGCAGGGATAGGGGCGATAGGGCTCTAGTCCTAGTGGTCGATAGGAGTTCGTCGATGTCGGGATTTAAGATCGTGGCCGCAACGCTAGCCGCCGCTACCCTAGCGTACGCCTTCCCAGCAGACGAGCTGGCGGTTATAGCGTTTAATGAGAGGGCGGAAGTCCTAAAGGGGTTTGGTCGTGCGCTAGACCGCGAGGTCCTAGCGCGGAGGGTTTTGAACCTAGAGCCGATAGGCTATACGAACTTCTACGAAGCGTTGCGTAAATCGCTATGGGAGCTTAGGAGGGCTGGGTACTGCGTAGCTAGAGCTCTAATGATCACCGATGGCGAGTGGACGGCGGGCCCAAACCCCTTGCCGATAGCGGCGGAGTTTGACGAGCTCCACGTAATCTCCGTTCCGAGTAAGTGGTGGAGGTTTGCACGTGAGATGGCTAGGAGGGGTGGGGGGCGCTTCTACCTATTGAGGAACCTGGACGAGCTACCGCGAGCGCTAAGCGGCATGCTTAGCTAAATTAACCGGCTATCCAAGTAAGCTACTGATGTTCGTCCCTTCAACCCTCTTAAGGCGGCTATACGTCAGGAAGAGCCTGAAGAACGTGGACTTAGACGGGGACGGCGCCTACGAGGCCTTCCAATTTAAGCTAAAGAACGTGCTAGCTTCGGGGACGATAAGCGGCAAGTTCATGCTTAAGGTGGATGGACGTGAGGTACCGCCAGAGGACGTTGAGGTGGAGTTTAAGGGCGAGGTGCGCAAGCTATCCGAGTTTACTCCGGAGACGAAGCTCAGGTTTAGCGTAGGAGACGAGATAACCTTCACGGTTAAGCGCGAGGGAGGGCTAGCTCCAGGTAAGCATAAGATAGAGATCGAGGCTAGGACGCAGGAATACGGGAGGATAAGGTTCACCTTCGAGGACGAAGTGTCCTAAAGGATGAGGTAGCCTGCTAGGAAGGCGGCAACGGCCACTGTACTCGTCGCGATAATGTTTGTCACCTCGTTGGTAACCCACCTTAGGCCGCTATGGAACTTGCATCTAGAGCCGCACCTGTGAACTGGCGTATCGGACAGTACTCTACACTTAGGGCAGAAGTACTTGACCTGAAGGGTAGCGCCTACAACGCTATCTAGGACCTCGCCAGCCCAGCCGGATAAAGCCACTACGGCTGCTGCCGCCAGTAAGTTATTGACGGCCCAGCTAGACCCTATTAAAGGCGCTAGCCAGCATAGCGTAGCGTACGTAGCAGCTACAACCAGCGCACCCGATATCGAGGCGATCTCGCCTAGCAGCGTTACACCACCCGACGTTCCCGGCGGCACCTTTACCCACGGCTTTACGATGAGACGAGGGCTAGCCCTGCTCAGCGCGCCTACCTCGACGGCCCAGGTATCGGCGTTGGAGACGGCTATCGCCGAGGCGTACGCTAGTAGTAGGGCGCCGCCGAGCCTGGCATCACCCCATAGCCTTAGCGCTAGGGCTGCGGGTAGGGCGATAGCGCAAGCTACGCCTCCTGCGCCCACTACCTGCCTCCACTTCCTCCCCCCCGCCCTCTCCGCTGCCCCCTTCCTAGCCTTAACCTCGTACTTTAGCTTCGTGAGGGCGGTTGAGGTCGCGAAGAACGTGAACATTAGGAGGAAGCCTGGGAGACCGAGGGCGAACGATAGGGAGGAGACCACGATTGCCGCTAAGACGCCGTCCCTACTCATTAGCTGCCGTCTAGATACGACATATGCTATCGGGAAGGCTACGAGAACGCCTAGACCCATGTCGGCGACTATAGCTCCTAAATCCCCCATCGATGCGCCCGAACGCCCATCCACCTAAAATAATTAGCTTACGAGCCCGACGTACGTTCCCCTGGTTATCCTAGCGACGGATAGCAGTACCTGAGTTCCACTCATGAAGTCGTACCTTTTAACGTGCTCGAGCTCGCGGTGTTTCGTATTGATGATAACGGTCTCTATCTCCGCCTTCGCTATCATCTTTGCTACCTCTACAACTGACTGTACGGCGGGATCGGACGACGCGTGGCGCGGTAGCGCCCTCTCTAGGGGCACGTTAGCGTTCCCGTCGCTAACTATCACTAGCACCGGCTCATACCCCCGCCGCCTCTCTTCTAGCGCTAGGAGAAGCCCCCTGTACATGCCCGAGGCCAGCGGAGTAAAATCGTCGAGGCCCACCGACCTAAGCTTACTGATTACGAGGTTGAAGTTGGTAGTAGGGTGCTGAGCTATAGCGGCGCCAAAGCCCTTACAGACTACGACCGACACCCTATCCCTAGACCTGCGCGCCCTCCTCTCCAGCGCCTTAAGCGCCGTTATAATGCCACCTAGCGAGTACGCCATCGACGCGCTAGAATCCAGTACTACGATAAGTGAGGCTCTACCCCTCCCCTCGTACAGGTAGGTCCGCACGTCCTCCCACGTTATCCCGGGGAAGTGACGGGCGACAGCAGCACGCCTAAGCGTAGGCACGATCGCTATCTTAAAGTACTTACATCTAGGAATGTTTATATCAATGGGCTTAGCCTTAGCCCTTATCCTGCGCCTCCCTCTAACCCTAGCCCTTCTCCTAGCGACGTCTATGGCTAGTTCAACTAGCTTGCTTGGCTCCACCTCGCCCGCCTTCTCGAGCAGCCTTATCCCCTTGCTTAGCGTTAATCCGAGCTTACCGCTCTTCTCAAGGGAGAATGAGGCTAGGACTGCTCGCCTAGTCTTTAGTAACGCCCTACTGCCTCTGTATAGCCCGCCGCGGCTAGCCAGCATATCGAGGAGGAGCCAGAGCATTAGGGTGAGAGCGGCAAGGCGTACGTCTACTAAGGCTAGATAGAGAATTAGGAGGAGCGATATAGCGAGCGCTAAGCTAGAGAGCCAAGGGGGGATCGTTACCCTACCTGGCTCGAGTTTAATATTCTTTATTAGAAAAAACCTGTACTTGCTCTTTTCACCCTTCTTAGGAACCGTTGGCACCGGCGCTCCTCTCTTAGCGCCTCTAAAGGCCGCTGCTATCTCTTCCTCGGAGGGCGGCGGCTTTAGCCCTTCAGCTCGGGTCCTGTGGGCTAACGCTAGCTTCAGAGCCTCTATGACGTGCGCCTCGGTAACCTCTCGGAGCCCATCTAGCGCAGCGAGGGCTATAGCAACCTTCGCTGCTACTATATCTGGCCGATAGCCATCAACCTCTAATAGCGAGCACGTCCTAGCTATCCTAGCTATTAGCTCGTCGCTTATCTTGACGTCGGGAAGCGCCCTTCGAGCCCTCTCGATCCTCGCCTTCAACGCCTCCTGCGAAGGCCTCCACTTCTCCTCGAACTCCCTAGGGCTCCTCTCGTACTCCAAGTTTACCCTTATGATCTTAGCCCTAAGCTCGGGGTCCCGTATGGTCTTCAGCTTAACGCCTATCGAGAACCTATCGAGGAGCTGTGGCCTAAGCTCGCCCTCCTCCGGGTTCATAGTTCCTACTAGGATGAAGCGCGAAGGGTGCCTCAGCGATATTCCCTCACGCTCCACGATGTTCCACCCAGAGGCCGCCGCGTCTAGGATGGAGTCCACAAGGTGGTCGGGAAGGAGGTTTACCTCGTCGATGTACAGTATGTTCCTGTTAGCTCTGCCGAGGAGCCCTGGCTCGAAAACTAGCCTTCCTTCCTTAAGCGTCCTCTCTATGTTTATCGTGCCTAGGACCATGTCCTCAGTAGCTCCGATCGGTAGCGTAATGACCCTCATTTTAACGCGTTTAACGGGCAGCTTTTCGCCCCTCTCAACCCTGCTCCTACAGAGGTCGCACATGCTGCGCACATCGTGAGGGTCGCAGTTGAAGGGGCAGTCGGCTACGACCTCGATTTCCGGGAGTAGCTCGGCGAAAGCCCTTACGATGCTCGATTTGCCTGTCCCCTTAGGGCCCATGATAAGGAGCCCGCCTATCGAGGGGTCTACAGCTAAGGCTAGAAGCGCTTTCTTCAGCTCGTCCAACCCTACGAACGCGGAGAACGGCAGTATCTTCACGCCTACGCCCACTAATATCGGTGTAAAAGCTACTAAAAACTTGCCGCTAAAGCTCGAAGACTATTTTCTCGTAGCCGCTCACGACCTCCCCCTCCTCTACCCTTATAACGAGTATGTTATCCCCTAGTAGCTCGGTCGTGCCCGAGGCCTCCACGCTTATTATCTTGGCGCCGGGCGGAAACAGCCAGTACGCGACGAATGGGTACTCAGCCATTTCCTCCTCGTATAGGTTTTCGTAATAGTTAACCCCCTTCCTCGGCTTACCCCTAAACTCTATGAAGTATATCACGTAGACCTCCTCGGGCTCTCCCTTAAACCCAAGGTCTACCGCGGTAACTCTCGGCCTCACCCTCTCCCCATTGATCACGACCTCCTCCTTATCGAGGAACTCCTGCATGCTAGCTGCTAGCGCCTCCAGCTCCTGGTCTAGTGCCTCTATGTTCTCAGCTAACGACGCGTAGTAGCGGTCTAAGTCTAGGTACTCAAATACGATCGTTTGATGCACCTTAAGGTCGTGCGTTACCACGAAGAATCCGTAGGCGTAGAGCGCCTCTATCTCAGACATCGCTAGGACACCGCCTATCGACGTAGAGGATATAGCCTGTTAAGCCATTAAACTGATAGAGGGCCGGTCTAATGAAGACGGCAGTCGTGCTGGCGGGCGGTAAGGGTACCCGCCTCCGCCCTCTCACGTACACCGTACCTAAGCCCCTAGTCCCCGTCTGTAATGTACCCCTCCTCGACATGATTTTAAAGCTCATTTTCCGCTCCGGCTTTAAAAGGGTTATAGTCGTCGTTAAGTACCTAGGCGACCAGATAAGGAAGCACCTCGAAGAGGTTAACGACGAGCTAGGCATAGATCTCATAGTCCCCAACGTAGACCCGCTGGATACGGCGGATGCTGTGAGGAAGTGTAGGAACTACATAGACGGCGACTTTCTAGTAACGATGGGGGACGTCCTCACCAACATGGACCTAGATTCCTTCGCAAAGTTCCACGAGAGGCGTGGAGGGATAGCTAGCGTGGCTTTAAAAGCGGTCGAGAATCCCCTAGAGTACGGCGTTGTGCTGTTAGGGCATGACGAGAGGATAGAGCTGTTTATGGAGAAGCCTAGAAGCATAGAGCTATACGTAGTGGGTCTAGCCTACAGCAAGGTTAGGCCACGCATGTTCTACGCGAACCTGGTTAACACAGGGTTCTACGCCTTAAGCTACGAGATACTAGACATCCTGAACGATAACCCCTACCTTATGGATTGGGGCAGGCACGTATTCCCTTACCTCCTCGAGAACGGATACGACGTCTACGGCTGGAATGTAGGCGATGCCTACTGGAGGGATATAGGTAGGCTTCAGAGCTACCTACAGGCCAACTTCGACCTCATGGAGGGGCTTGTGCCGCCCTTTAAGCCTCCAGGCTTCCACTCTAGGGGGGTATGGGTAGCTGGGGACGCTGACATAGAGAGGGCGACTATCCTACCGCCCGTGGTAATAGGCGATGGGGTAGTAGCCGAGGAGGGCGCCGTTATAGGGCCATACGCCGTCTTAGGGAATGGCGTCTTAGTGGCTAGTAACGCACAGGTGATTGAAAGCGTTGTATGGGACGATAGCTTCGTGGGTCCAGGAGCTAGAGTAGAGGAAAGTGTATTAGCGAGAAGCGTAGTTGTAGGCGAGGGGGCAAGGGTCTTAAGGCATAGTGCTGTGGGGGAGGGAGCACAGGTGCCCCGTCGCGCGGAATTAAATGGAGAGAGCGTATCTCCCTCGCGCGTAGCCCATACCCTAAAAGCGGTAGTTAAGAGGTGAGGAGGTATAAGGGAGGCGCTCCTGCTAGAGGAGGGGAGGATATGGGGCATAGTTAACGTGCAGTTAACGCCTGAGGTGATGGCTGAGCTAGGCGCTACGCTAGGGACGATGTTAGGTGAGGGAGCGCTTGTAGTGTCAGCAAGGGACTACTACCCACCGTCGAGGATGCTTAAAAGGGCTTTCTCCTCGGGGCTAATGTCGACGGGGATTACGGTAATGGATTTCCACGGTGCGACCCTACCGGAGCTGGCGTTCGCGATTAAGAGATTTGGCGCTAAGGCGGGCGTATACTTCACGGTGTCTACCCTAAGGGAGGACGGAGTTATGATAAAGCTACTTGACTCTACGAGCGCTGAGTTCTCGCACGATAGGCTCAGTGACCTCCTAAGGCTTTATGGAACCAAGCACATCGTTAGGACGCTGCCGAGCAGGATAGGCTGGGTGTCCTACGCTGAGTACATACACGATATATACGTCGCCTCCCTAGTAAGCGTGCTTGACATTAACGCCATTCTTGGCGGGAACTTTAAGATAGTTATCGACTCCAACTTCGGGCCAGTAGCTGACGTCCTACCTAACTTCCTAGCGGAGATAGGCGTTGAGTCTGTAGTCCTGAACTCCCATAGGCCTCCCCTAAGGAGAGGGGTGTGGCACCTGCCTACGCCTGAGGCTATCTCAACCCTAGCGCGCATGGTAAAGGCGTCCGGGGCTAATTTCGGCGTCGCGTTCTGCTCGGACGCCGCTAGGATCCTTTTAATCGACGAGAGGGGTAGGGTCCTAACGCCCGATCAGACGGCTGCAATACTCATGTACTACCTCCCCGAGAGGTCTAAGGTCGTCGTCTCCGAGACTATGTCTCTCATCGTCGAGGCCGCGGCTAAAGAGAGGGGACATAGGCTAGTGAAAGTGAAGGGCTTTACGGGCGATATCTCCAGGCAGATCAGGAGGGCACGCGCCTCCTTCGGCGCTACCGATAGGGGCGAGTACATATTCCCCCACTTCTCGCTATCGCCGGACGGCATACTAGCTCTGGGGAAGATCTTAGAGTACATGGCGATAAGCGAGGAAAGGCTCTCAGACCTAGCAGGTTCGCTGCCAGACTACGAGAGGTTCGAGCTGGAGATCGACGCTAGCACTAGGCCCATGTCGACAATACTGAGGGCCTTAGCTGAGAAGATGAGGCCCTCGTCGCTCACGATGTTAGGGGTTAAGGTGGTGGATGGGGCTCGCTGGGCTTATGTGGAGCCTGATGTAGAAAAGAGGAGGCTGTTAGTGTGGGTGGAGAGGCCGTCTAATGAAAAGATAAGGTTCGCTAAGGACGTGGCTAGGAAGGTCTCAGCTATAATCGAGGCTATCGAGGCCGAGCGAGTTTAATAGCGTCGATCACTCTTTCGATAAAGACGGTATCCGGGAGCGCGCCCTCAAACTCGACTACTGGCTCGTCATCTACGTGAACCACAGTCTTAGGAACGGCGAAGACATCGTACTTCTCGGCTAAGTCCCTGAACTCTAGAGCTTCGATCCCATCGCTGTAAATGTTCCTGTTAGCCATGGCCATCTTATGAGCCGCCCTTACGGCCCTTGGACAGTAGGGGCATGTAGGAGTCACGAAGACCATTATCCTAACCTTCCTGTCGACCTCCCTCCTCACCTTCTCGAGCAGGTCAGCCCTCAGCTTAGGCTCTCCCCTAGACGCGTCAACTATATCCTCTACGATGACCCCGAACTCGTAGCCTAGGGGGGCGCCGAAGTACCTCACATTATACTCCTCTCTACCGTGAATGAGTATCGCTGGGAATAGGTCTATGGAAAACCTCTTCGCTTCAGGGGAGTCGCTACTTAGCCTCCTCACGGTAATCTTCGGGGAGAGACCCTTAAGGAGGTCTAAGATCTCGGCTATCTGATCACAGGATTTGCATTCTTCACTTTCAAAGAAGTATATATTTACTCGATCTTTCAACTCCCTGAATTTCTTCTTAACGTACTCGATTACTTCTTCGCTCACCCTAATGGACAAACCTACACACCCTTACTCACCCAAGCTTCTCTCGCACTTATTAAGCGTTTCCTTAAAGCGGGCCTAAAGGCTAGCATCTTAGCGTAAAGCGCTTTTAGAGGGATGAGAGTTGGCGAGGAAGTTCCATACCTGGCCGACGATGGAGGAGGAGATCCTAGTGATCGAGAAGGGGGAAGAGGTGGTATTCAACTTCCCGGCGGAGTTCTTTAGGAGGTACGTTAGCGGAGTAGTTAACATGATTAAACCTGAAAAAGTGTTTGAATCTATTGACGAACAAGGCGGGCGTAGGGTAATCCTAATAGTTAAGGGCGAAGCCGCTCTCGAGCTAAGGGCGTGGCTGTCCATTAAGGTCGGCGAGGACGGCAACTACTACGTGACCGATTTCCAGGAGATAGGCTAAGCGCCTTCACCGATTTTTATCGCCACATCTTAGAGTGCTAGGTGAGGCGCTAGATGCCAGGGGATGCGAGGAGCGGTAGGGTGGTCTTTGTTGCTCACTGTATCCTTAACCAGAACTCGGTCGTTAGGGAGCTGGCCGTTAGAGGAAGCTTGCTATCGGAGGTAGTGCGCGTTTTAGAGGAACTAGACCTCGGCATCGTGCAGCTACCATGCCCTGAGACCCTCCACGCTGGGCTAAGAAGGTTCTGGCAAACTAGTGATCAGTACGATAGTATAGGCTTTAGAAAGCTGTGTAAGAGGCTTGCGAAGCAGGCAGCCGACCTAGCAGAGGAGTTTGAGCGCAACGGCATCATGGTAGTTGCGGTGATAGGGATTCGTAGAAGTCCTTCTTGCGGAGTTACGGAGACTACTAGGGGGTGGATAGGCGGAAACCCAGTTAAAGCTACCGAGTACGAAGTGGTTAAGGAACCTGGTGTGTTCATGAGGGTGTTAAAGGAGGTTTTTGAAGCTAGGGGGCTAAAGCCCCTATATGCGGACGTCGACGTGTCTAGGCTAGAGGATAGCGCTAAAGAGTTAAGGGAGGTTCTCAGGGGTGCCCTATGCCGGAGGTAGCCTGCCTCGGAGACCTAAACGTAGACGTCCTGCTTTACGTTGATAATCTGCCAAGCCTCGGGGGAGAGTCTCTAGCGAGTCGGGTTGAGATTAGGCCGGGTGGAGCAGCGGCTAACGTCTCGGTAGCCCTAGCTAGGCTGGGAGCGGCTTCTACGTTCATAGGGGCCGTGGGCGATGATGCCTTTGGGCGGATGCTAAGGGAGGACTTAAATAGAGAGGGCGTTGACACATCTTTCTTGGCAACCATTCCGGGTGAGGTATCGGGCTTTATGGCTATATTCGTCACTAGGGATGGGGAGAGGACCATCGTAGGCTACAGGGGGGCTAACCGCAAGCTAAGCCCTGCGTGTTTAGCGCCCGGAGCCCTTAAGGAGGTTAAAGCCCTCTTCGTATCCGGCTACGCCTTCCTCGAGAGCCCGCAGAGGGAGGCTGCGCTACGGGCCATCGGGCTAGCCAGGGAGGAGGGAGCGCTGGTAGCCGTCGACGTTAGCGAGCCGCTAGCCGCTAAGGGGTGGGAAAGCTTCCTAGAGCTAGTAGGGGAGGTAGACATGGCGTTTATGAACGAGAGGGAGGCTGAGCTGTTTTCGCGTGGAGAGCGTTTAAGCCGACTGTTAGGCAAGGTCTTCGAGCTCGCAATCGTTAAGATGGGAGCGCGGGGCGCGTCGCTGATATCACCGGAGGGAGAGATCCACGTGAAGGCCTTTAAGATAAAGGCCGTTGACACGACGGGAGCTGGCGATGCCTTCGATGCCGGGTTCCTCTACGGAATACTGAGGGGTCTAAGCAGGGAGCAGGCGCTAGTATTGGCAAACGCGGTAGCGGCCTGGAAGTGCACAGGCGTAGGGTCCAGGCATCTCCCAACCCGGGAACAGGTAGCTGAGTTCCTTGAAGCAAGGGGCTTTGGAGGACTAGCGAGCACCCTTAGGAGGCTTTAGGCAATCGATTTCTAGCCCTTATGCCAACCACCACACCGATGAAGCCGGTAAGAGTAGAGGACTTCGAGGTTGAGTGGGCTAGGGAGTTTTACGGGAAGAGGCTTACGAGCTTAGAGGAGCTCTTCGGAGTAGATAAGCCGATAATCGGCATGGTCCACCTACCGCCGCTCCCAGGGTCTCCAGCTTACAGGGGAGAGAGCATGGACGAGATCATAGAGTTCGCTCTAAGGGACGCCCAGGCGCTGGTGGAGGGCGGAGTAGACGGGCTAATAGTCGAGAACATGTGGGACTTACCTTACTTCGTCGGCAAGAACGTGCCGCCAGAGGAGATGACGGCACAGGCCGTAGCTGCGAGGGAGGTGGTTAAGAGCGTAAACGTCCCGGTAGGCATAAACGTAGTGCACAACGGCGGCAGGGTTACCTTAGCTATAGCTAAGGCCGCCGGTGCCAAGTTCATTCGAGTGTGCCTGCTCACGGGGGCTATGGTGTGGGATACCGGCGAGTTCGACCACGGTTGCGCCTCAGAACTCCTAAGGGTAAGGAAGGCTATCTACGCTGAGGACATCAAGATCTTCGCGGATATATGTAAGAAACACGCCGTAATGTTCCCGGGAATAGACATTAAAACTCACGCAACTTGGTGCGAGTTCTACATGGCAGACGCGCTCATAGTGACTGGGAGGATGACCGGCCTGCCCCCAGACGTAAGCCTACTTAAGGAGGTTAAGGAACTGCTCCCCCACAGGCCTCTACTCGTCGGTAGCGGGTGTACCATAGAGAACGTTAAGGAGTTCTTTAAGTACGCCGATGGAGCTATCGTAGGCACTTACTTCAAGGTCAAGGGCATAACGCAGAACCCAGTCGACGTAGAGCGCGTAAAGAAGTTCATGGCAGTCGTTAAGGAAATCAGGAGAAAAAGCCGTTAACGCGCCTTTGCTGACCTTTTTTAGATAAAAAATATTTTTCTAGGTTTATTTTCAAGCCTCATCAGCCTTAAAGATCTCTAGCATGAATGAAACATTTCTACCTCTCTAGCATCTTCGAGAAGCGGCGTTTAAAGAGGATGGTCGAGATCACTGCTAGGGCTAGGGTTAGGCAGAGGCACGTTGCTATAGCCGGTAGATACGGCTCCAGCGTCCTGTCGTAGCAGCTCACCTCGACGACCGCGTACATAAGTACTGAGAGCGGGTTCACCTCAGCGAATATCCTTATCTCAGCGGGAAGCATGAACTTGGGGATCCAGAAACCGCCCAACATCATTGTCGGCCATATTAGCGCGTTCGCGGCTATCGATACCGCCTCTGTAGACCTAAACAGCAGTCCGAGGAGGATGCCCATGAACATCGTAAGCAGGGTACCTGTGAGCATCAGCACCAGTATCTCGGCTGTTTCAATGCTGAAGAGCCCGTGGGTGAACTTAGCCCCTAGGACGAAGGTCCCCCATAGCAAGAGCACTACGGAGGGTATCGAGTAGAGCGCGAGTGCAGCTACTATCTTCCCTGCGTAGATTTCTTCCGGAGTTACGCCAGCTGATAACAGCCTTACCGCGTACCGCTTCTCGAACTCGGTGGAGATGGATATAGCGACCCCAAGCACGCCGAGGAACATGAACTCAATGAATACTACGGAGATCGTCATCCAGCCTATGACGTACGGCCTTATCTCGGAGGCCTTCTTCAGCATCTTAGGCCTTACCTCGACTATCTTCACGTCGACGTTCCTACCCAGCGCGTTAACGCCTGCCTTAAGCCACCTGAGCGTTTCTAGGGCCTCCTCGGGTAGCTGGGCGTGCTCTAGGTAGGGGACGAGCGCCGAGGCGGACCAGTTTATCGTCGAGGCGGCTATGAAGAGTCCCGTAATGTTGTAGAAGTTAACTAGCAGGGCCCGGGTCAGCTGCTCCTTAAAGGGCTTAGGGGTACCCGTTAGCAGGTATATTGTCGCATTAATCGTCAAGTTCTTATTCATTGCCTTCTCGGCATCCTTAGGTACTAGTATCACTGCATCGTAGGTACCGTTCTTCAAGCAGCTTAGCGCATCCTCCAGCGTGCCGTTAAACGTGCTTACGCTAAGGCCTACGTCGATGCCGGGCTTCTCTCTAAGGTACTTAGCCATCACTCTAGTGTAGTTAACGAGCTCTGGCGTGCGTTCCTCCGGCAAGACCACTACCTTGATAGACTCCGCGGTAGCGGGCGCGCTAGGCTTTGGCGCGAATAGCACAACTAGTAGCGTTAGCAGTATTATGGGGAAGACTATGTTCCAGAACATGTACGCTGGCTTCCTTAGCGTTAGCTTGAGCTCTTTTAGTACTATCTCCTTAAACGCCCTAGCCCTCATTCCAGCATCACCCCGGTCTTAAGGAAGTAAACGTCGGCTAGCGAGATCCTGCGTAGCTCTAGGCGTAGCGCCTTCTGCCCTATCCTCTCGATCGCGTCCCTTAGCTCCTCCACTAGCCTAGGCTCGTTAGCATAGAATCTGTAGATGTAGCCTATCTCTACGGGCTTTATCCCAGCTATCTTCTCGAGGGTGACCTTAAGCTCCTCGGACTTCCTAGCGACCTCTACGTCAATCGAGTACCCGTATCCAGCCTGGGATAGTAGCTTATCGACGCTCCCCTTAGCTACTATCCTGCCCTTGTGCACTATCACGACCTCGTCGGACAGCACCTCGGCGTCCTCGAAGAGGTGGGTAGCAATGAGCAGCGTCTTCCCCTTACGCTTCAACCTTAGCAGGAAGTCCCACAGCTTGCGCCTACCGTCCGGGTCGAGGCCCGAGGTAGGCTCGTCAAGTATTAACAGCTCGGGATCGCTGGCGAGTGCTACTGCGATGCTAGCCCGGCGCTCCATGCCGCCAGAGTAGGTTTTAACCTTCCTCTTCTCGAACCACTCGCCTAGCTCAAGCTCGTCCTTGATCTCCTCGTAAATCCTGCGCGCCTCGCCTCTACTAACGCCTTGGAGGCCAGCGTAGAAGTACATGTTCTCCAGCCCAGTCAAGTCCTCGTACAGCAGCCCCTCCTGCGGCGCGTAGCCTATCCTGAACTTAACGTCGAAGTCCCTATACGGCTCCTTACTGAACACCAAGACCCTTCCGGAGTCCGGTACTAGCACGCCAGCGCAGATACGCATTAACGTGCTCTTACCGGAGCCATTCGGCCCAAGCAGTACGTGTATTTCGCCCTCATGTACTACGTGACTCACTCCCGCTAGCGCTTCGACGCCGTTAAACCTCTTCCTAACATCCTCGATCACTATGGCCTCTCCCATCCAACCACCGCGCTATTAAATCGACGAGGGCTTTTAAACAGAGGAAGAACTCTCGGTTTGAGAGTTAGCCTATGAGCTAGAGTTCGCTCGTTTAGAGGCGGTAACGCTACTGTGGATCAGCTAAAGGAATTCCTGTCACCTTAATCCAGCTGGGGAGTACTCGTCATCCCAGCTACGTATAGCTGGCGGCCGATAAAACGGTTACCGGCTACTGGGAGTGAAGGTAGCTTTAAAGATCTAATGATACTGTCATCGGCGGCTGAGAGCATGAAGGTTTACTTCAAGGAGCTCTCTTTAAGCACCAGCAAGCGGCTAGAGCTCGTCGACATAACTTGGGAGGTGGAGCAGGCGGTTAGGGAGAGCGGTATAAGGAACGGGGTCTGCCTAGTATTCGCCCCCCACGCTACCGCCGCTATAGTGGCTAACGAGCACGAATCAGGCCTCATGTCCGACATACTTACCAAGATAGACGAGGAGTTCCCGAGGGACGGCAAGTGGCTTCACAATAGGATAGACGATAACGCGGCAGCTCACCTAGGCTCTGCGTTCATAGGCGCCGCGAGGATATTCCCAATTAAGGACGGGAGGCTGATAAGGGGCACCTGGCAGAACATATTTCTCGTAGAGCTCGACGGGCCGAGGTATAGGCGCAGGGTGATCGTAGAGGTCTTGGGCGAGTAGGGAAACTTAGATAAGCATCCTATCGCTGATGAGCTGAGAAGTTAGCCTGCGCGTTTGCGAGGTGCTTACGTGGCGCTGAAGATCTCCCTAGTGGGGCACATAGTAGTGGATACGGTAGTAAGGGGAGGGGAGGTAAGGAGGGGGCTCGGCGGCACGGTCGTCTACGGCGCACTAGCCGCTAGGATGCACGGAGCGGAGCCTAGGATAATATCGAAGGTAGGTCTCGACTTCCCTGACGAGTATCTAATATTCCTGTCGAGGAGCGGGATCGACATCTCCGGGATAAAGGTATCTAGGAGCAAGGGGACTACGAGGTTTAAGCTAGTCTACACGGAAAGCGGCAGGAAGCTATACTTGATGTCAAGGTGCGAGGACATAACTCCGCTAGACGTCGACCCAGAGGCAGTTAGGGAAGAGCCGGTCGTAATAGGGTCCGTCGCGTGGGAGGTCGCGCCCGAGCTGGCCAAGATGCTCTCTAGGGAGACGCCGCTAGTGGCCCTCGAGCTTCAGGGCTACCTTAGGGATGTGAACGAGAGGAGGGAGGTTGTGAGGAGGGTTAGGGAGGAGCTAGCGGATGTCATCGGGGAGGCTAACGTAGTTCACGCAGACCTAGACGAGGCGAGGACGATACTGGGCGACGTCAAGCCGGAGGAGGCGGCCTTAAAGCTCAGGAAGCTCGGTCCCTCGATAACGCTAATTACCTTAGCCGATAAGGGAGCCTACGTGGGCTACGAGGGCGGCGTACTCTACGTGCCGCCGCCAAAGGTTAGGGAGGTGGTGGACCCAACCGGCTGCGGAGACGTATTCCTCACGGTGTTCACGGTAGAGTACGGCAAGTACGAGGACATAGAAGAGGCAGCGGCGTTTGCTAGTGCAGCAGCTGGCTTCCTCATAGAGAAGCCTGGAATAAGCGGTTTACGAAGCAGGTGGGAGGTTAAGAGGAGGGCGGAGGAGATACTTCAAGGCATAGAGAAGAGAAGATAGGTAGAAGGGGCCTTACCCCCTCGCCCCGGGCAGTGCACCGCCGCCCCCTATCGAATTAGCGTGCTCCGCGTGCTTTGAAAAACACGCGCGCTGATGTTACTGGAGGCGGCGCGCACCGCGGGCGCTGCAGGGGTTCACAGGTTTGGGCGCCCATTATCCTAGCCGATTCTCTTATATATAAACGTTTCGTACGTCATCCCGACGTCAGCCGTTTATACCTCGAAATAGCATTAACAAGTGTGTAGTACTTACTCGGATCACGTTAGGGAGGTCCTGAGGAGGCTACCTGAAGCTCGCGAGGTTCTAAGGAACGTCGTCCATAGGACGCCCCTAAGTAGCTCGCTAACGTTCTCCCAGATGACCAGCGCGGAGGTCTACCTTAAGCTCGAGAACCTCCAGAAAACGGGCTCGTTCAAGCCGAGGGGAGCCTACTACGCAATGTGGAAGAAGTTTAAGGAGGGGGTTAGGTGGTTCGTAGCCGCTAGTTCAGGTAATCACGCGCAGGGAGTAGCCTACGCGGCTAAGCTGCTGGGAGCTAAGGCCACGATCGTCATGCCCAAGTACGCGCCTATAACGAAGGTCGTCGCCACGCAGGGGTATGGCGCTGAGGTTATACTTCACGGGGAGACGTTCGACGACGCCTACGAGAAAGCGCTGCAGCTAGTAGAGGAAGGGGCTTACTTCGTCCACCCCTTTAACGACTACGACGTAATAGCGGGCCAGGGAACTATAGGTCTCGAGATCATCGAGGACCTACCTAACGTCGACGTAGTCGTGGTGCCCGTTGGGGGCGGGGGCTTAATCTCGGGCATTAGCATAGCCGTGAAGAGCAGGAACCCCCACGTGAAGGTGATTGGCGTTCAGCCGAAAGGGGCGCCAGCGGCCTATCTCTCGTACAAGGAGGGTAAACTCGTTAAAGTTGAGCGAATTAACACCATAGCCGACGGTGTGGCGATAAAGAGGCCTGGAGATAAGACGCTAGCGATAATGAGGGAGCTTGTGGACGACATAGTCCTAGTCGACGACTTCGAGATCGCGCGAGCAGTATTCCTCCTCCTTGAGAGGGGTAAGCTCGTAGCGGAGCCAGCTGGCGCGCTAGCGGTCGCTGCCATCCTATCCGGTAAGGTCGACGTTAAGGGTAAGCGGGTAGTAGCCGTCGTTAGCGGAGGCAACGTTGACATGTCGCTCCTAGCGACGATAATAAGGAGGGGCCTGTTCCTAGAGGGACGTAACGTTAGGATAAGGGGTTTGCTCCCGGATCGCCCAGGGCAGCTTAAGCGGGTCGTGGACGTGATAGCGGAGTTCGGCTTTAACATAGTTACCATAGAGCACGTGCGCTCAAACCCGCTAGTCCACCCGGGCATGGCCGAGGTTGAGCTGGAAATAGAGGTGCCGAACAGGGAGGCGGCTCTCAGGATGCTCGACAAGCTTAAAGAAAGAGGGATAATGTTCAAACTGCTACATCCCGGTGAGTGGCTTGAGGCGCGTGGTGTTCACTGAAAAGGCCCCAAGGCCCATAGGCCCGTACTCACAGGCAGTACTAGCAGGCCCCTTCCTATTCGGCTCAGGCCAGATACCCATAGACCCCGAGACAGGCAAGGTTGTGGAGGGCGGGATTGAGGAGCAGACGAGGAGGGTCCTAGAAAACATTAAGGCCATCCTAAAGGCGGCCGGAATGGGGCTCGAGGACGTAGTCTGCGTCACCGTTTTCCTCAAGGACTTAAAGGACTTCGAAGCCTTTAACAGGGTTTACTCTGAGTACTTCAGTGAGAACCCACCCGCTAGGACCACGGTACAAGTAGCCGACCTACCCAAGGGGGTTAAGCTGGAGGTGAACTTCATAGCCTACAAGGAGCAGTAGCGCGGGGTGAGCGATGGGACAGGGAGCTTGGAGGTGGCTCATTGACGTAGCAGCGTCCGTAGGCGGCTACGCCGGCATATTCGTAATATCGGTGCTCGGCAACCTAATACCGCTCTTCCCCGTCCCTTACCTAGCAGCCGTCTTCCTCTACTCAGCGTACGTCCCCGGCGCTAACCCCCTGCTAGCGGGCATAGTAAGCGGGTTAGGGGGCGGAGTTGGTAAACTAGCAGTCTACTTGATGAGCCTCGGAGCCTCTAAGCTGTTATCCCCCGAGAAGCTGGAGCAGCTAAAGGCCTTCAGGGAGCTGATAGGCAACTATGGCGCGTTGGCAGTATTCCTCTTCGCCGCTACCCCCTCCCCCGACGACGTCGTAATAGCCCTGCTAGGAGTAATAAGGTACAGCGCCACTAGGTTCTTTATCGCGGTAACCGCTGGGAAGGTAGTCATTAGCGTGGCTACGGCCTACTTCGGCAAGGCCTTCTCCTTCCTAGTTAGCGAGGAGAACATGTGGCTAAGCTTCCTAGTATCGATCGTGCTACTAGCGCTCATGTCGGTCGTCCTACTAAAGGTCGACTGGGTATCTGTCCTCGAGGTCGTGAGTACGCAGGGCTGGGCTGGCCTTTTAAAGGAGCTCAGGAGGAGGGGCGTTAAGTGCTTCACGGTGAAGGGCAGTGAGCGAAGGTAAAGAGTGGAAGTACGAGGTTAAGGTGCTACAGCTCGAGAAGGCCATGAGAGTGCCTAAGAAGCTCACCGAGGATCTCAAGAAGGCCCTCTCTAGGAAGATGATCTCTAGGATGAAGAAGGAGGCCGTAGACTGCCCCGTTCTCGGGAAGAGGGTCGCCTTCCTTCAGTGCTACGCCTGTCCTAACTTCATAAGGAGAGTTAGAGGGATCGTGTACTGTAGGGGCGAGAAGCTGGAGGGGTAGTACGTGGACTTCATAGATAAAATAACCGAGAGGCCGGAGGCGGTGGCTGAGCTAAGCTACGACGAATTGCTGGAGCTGCTCGACGAGGCTAAGTCGCTATTCAATAGCGAGCCTCAGCTAATAGAGGTGGAAGCCGACAAGGTGCTAATAGTCGGCGATACCCACGGCGACCTAGAAACCTCCGTTAAAGCGCTTAAGCTCGACGTAGCAGAGGTCGTAGTTTTCTTAGGGGACTACGTTGATAGGGGCCCTTATCAAATCGAGAACATAAACCTCCTACTAGCGAGGAAGATTAGGGATCGCGATAAGCTCATACTCCTAAGGGGTAACCACGAGAGCCCGGCGATGAACTACTACTACGGCTTTTACCACACGGTTGCGAGGAGGTACGGGCTAGAGGTCTACGGGCAATACGCCGAGGTGTTCTCCTACATGCCGTACGCCGTCCTGTACGGAGAGGCGCTACTACTCCACGGGGGGCTGGCTAGGGGACTCGAGACCTTAGACCAGATAAGGGAGTTCCCCAAAGCCGATCTAGAGCCAAGTCACCCCCTAGCGTTCCAGGTGCTATGGAACGACCCAGACGAGAGCGTTGAAGAGTTCGCGCCTAGCCCTAGGGGCGAGGGCATATACCTATTTGGCAGGAAGGCAGTCGACGAGTTTTTCGCGAGGAACGGGTTAAAATTGCTGGTAAGAGCTCACGAGTACTTTACGCCCGGCGTCTACACGATGTTCGAAGGCAAGGTCGTAACCGTATTCAGCTGCAGATTTTACCCGATACAGGGGCCTAAGGCCATACTCCTAAAGCGAAATCTTCAATGGGAGGTCATCGACCTTAGTTAGCTTTCGTGTGAAAGAAGTATTTTTAAAATACCGGATACTAATAGTAATAATAGTCATACTTGGTAACCGGCTTAAACTTAACCACGACCACTCGCCTACGCTTCCTCGGCCTTACCCTTAGTAGCTTAACTAGGAGCACCCCAGTAGCGAACCCCCCTATATGGGCCCAGAAGGCGACGCCTAGTGGTAGCCTTAGCGCCATAACCCCCATCATGAGCTGATAGAGGAACCAGAAGCCGATGAAGTAATAGGCGGGGATTGAGACGACGGTTACCGTCCAGTAGACTACGAGGGTCCTTATCCTGGCCAGCGGGTACAGCACGACGTACGCGCCTAGGATGCCCGATATAGCGCCAGAGGCGCCGACGGCGGGAACCCTTAAGGCCATGTACATGAGGTCGCTCGGCATCAGGAGGATCGAGAAGGTGTGCACTATCGCGGCCCCAAGCCCGCACGCTAGGTAGAAGGGTAGGTACTTCCCATGACCGAACGCGTCCTCGACGTTATCTCCAAAGATGTAGAGGTACAGCATGTTGCCAGCTAGGTGCATTAAATCGCCGTGCATGAACATGCTGGTTAAGAGCGTGTGTAACCGCCTAAGCCTTAGGAAGTCGATGGGGTAAAACCCTAGCCGCTTTATGGCTTCTTCGAACGCATAGGGGCCTTGGAGGTAAAAGTAGAAGAATACGATGATGTTGGCGGCGAGGAGCATGTAGTTAACGAGCGGCTTTCTAGAGGGCCTATTCTCGTCGTGAAGCGGGAACACCCCACTTCACCTGCCTACTAAGGAACGTGCAGTCGTAAAAATTGTTTCGATTTTTTAATTAAGTTACTTCGACGACTGCCTGCTCTTCACGTACGCCCACTCCCCTAACTATCTCGGTAACTTCCACCCTACGAGCCCTTAGCCTCCTCCTCAGGACCTCTAACCCCTTCCACGGGTCCGTGTGCCTGCCGCACGTGAACACGTCGACGGCCGCGTAGCCGTACTCAGGCCACGTGTGAATCGATATGTGTGACTCCGCGACTAAGACGTACGCACTAACGCCGTGCGGCTTGAACCTATAAGAATAGTGACTTATTATAGTGCTCCGGGAGGCGCGGGCGGCTTCAAGAAGGGCCTCCTCGATGAACTCTATACTGTCAAGTACCTTAGGGTCGCACTCAAAGAGCTCAGCGATGAGGTGCCTTCCTAATCCCACCCCTAGCCCTTTCGCCCCCATCTCTCCCTCGGGAAGGTTTTTCGAGCCCTTTTAAACCCCCCCACTAATAAGCATTCACCCCCTAACGTGCTGTTATGCACAGGAATATGAGCGTCAAGGTGTCACGCCCTTAGACTGCTAGAAATGGTAGATGAACGAAGAAGAAAGGAGACGGGTAAGTCGAGTGCATAGGCTTTATAGGACTTAGACCATGGCGGTAGGGGCGGAGCTTTACCGGATGTTAGCATATTCCTCCACTCTTCGTCCGTCAGCCTGTCTGATTGCGGCCAGTAGAACTCGTAGTAGGACATTACTAGGCCCGACGCGGCGTATAGCTCGCCATCGGGCGTGGCGTAGACCACAACTATCTCGTCGAAGTACCCAGTCGCCACCTCTAGGACGCTCGCCGTATTGGGGTCGGTGAAGACGTCGGCCACCACCCTCGGATCCATGTCCTCCTCATCCATCGATGGGAGCAGGTACTTGAGGATCCCTCCGTAGTCCCTTATAGTATTCCTCTCCTCGGCGTTGAGCTCCTCTCCCTAAGCTCCTTTACGGAGATGTCTACCAGCTTCTCTAGCAGGCGGGAGAACGTGGCGAGCGAGGAGTTGAGCTTGGCGTCGAGAAGGCCTAGCCTACCTAGGCCGGTCCTAGTAGCGTCTACTAGGTTCTTAAGCCCGGAGTAGAGGAGGGGGTTAGGCTCTACGTAGCCGGTAGCTCGCGAGCTGGTCAGCACTGCCGATAGCTCTGCGTAGGGCTGTTTCGCGTAAAGTATGGTATCGTGCCTTAGCTGAGCCCAGCTCGCCAGAGCGGTGTTCAGCGACTTATCGAGCCACGCCTCAGTCCTCATAAACGTCGGGTATCCCTCGCCCGGCTCCTCGAGGAGCGCCTTCAAAGCGTAGAGCCAGCCGCTGTAAATGCTCCTCGCCCATTCCTCGGGGCCTATAGAGTCTATCATTCGCCTAAGCTAGCCTAACCTCTCGCTGTAAGCCGGGTAGCGCTTCATGACCTCTTCCAAGTACTTGAGCGCCCGCTTCGACCCCTAGGGCCGCCATCACGTCAACGCCCTTAACGTGGAACCTTTCGGGAACGCTGGAGTGGCACAGCACTTGGTGGATGTACCCGTCGAGGATGAAGCGTTGCTCCATGAACCTGAAGCCGGCCATCCGCTTAGCCTCTCCAGGGGGGTAGCGGGCGAGGACAGTATCTTACCCTTAAGGTTTCTAGCAAGCTTTATGAAGCGCGTTAACTTCTCCTCGTCCTCTACGTCCAGTGGTGAGAACTCCTCGCCGTACACTTCCTGTATAAGCTTAAGGTACTCGGGAAAGCTCGGGTCATCCGACTCGTCGACGAGGAACCTAGTCGGCTCGTAAATCTCGGCCCAGACGTCCAAGGCTCGCTTACCATCTACCCTAACTCTCGTAATTAAGTAGGTTAATACGAGCGCCTGCGCCGTCTGAAGCCTCGAGAGCTCCGAGGACGGGTCGCTAGCGTCAAACCTCATCCTACCTAACCACATCATGGCCTTAAAGTAGCGCCTAAGCAGCTCGCTCCTAGTGTAGTGTCCTCGAGGCTTATACTGCGTATAGTCCTCTAAGTAGCCGAAGATAGGGCTAAGGTAGTCGCTGCCGCCGCCTCTATTAGTTTAATCTCCCTACCTACCAGATTCACGACGTAAGGCGGTGGCTTAAACTCCGGGTCTAAGAGCTTAAGGGCTACGGACAGGTATGCTACGTCGTGCTCGGCAGCGCGCCTAGCTAGGCTTCCCTGAGGAAGGAACCTAGCTAGCGAGTCGGCCTCTCCCACTAGGGAGCTTAGGAGCGCCTTAAGGCGGGGAGCTAGCTTCTCCTCCTCCAACTTCCTCAAAAGCTTGAGGAAGTAGACGTGGTAGACGTAGAGCACCGAGTCCGTTGTAATAAACACCAGTATACCCCTTCTAGAACAGGCTTCGTAGTACCCCGCTAAGTCTAGGTAAGTTCCCGGCACTACAACGAACCCGTTCTTAGCTAGGAGCTCGCGAGCTCTAGGCGAGAGCTTGAAGTACTCGAGGCAACGCACCCTCGAGAGGTCTAGCGGTAGCTCGTACTGAGGAGCCGACGCCACCTCAACCCTCACCTCCTTCCCGACGTAAACGAAGTGTTGCGTCCATCTAGCCTCAATATGGCTACTTTTTCCTACCTCGGGCGGAGCGATAAAGCGCTGAAGCGCTAGGCATAACGTTACAAGCGCTATCAGGGCTAAAAGCGCGTACGCATACTTCTGCATCGCGCTAGGGAAGGCAGCATGCGTAATTAGGTAAAACGGCGTTCAATAGCTGGTACGCCCCCGTTAAAATGTTAAAAGACTGGCTAGAACGTGGGGAGGATCGGCGTAACGAGCGGAATTCTTCAGCTTAAGCCGCCGCTAATGTGCCTCACTTTACGCTTAGTGGCGTACTGGTAAAACGGTATTTGCGCGCGAGTTTTACGTGGCGATCGGCCGCCGCTAAAGCGCGGTTTAGAGACTGTGAAGTGAAAAGAAGCCGGCTAACCCCATATGGGAGGTGTGGTGCGTGAAGAGAGGCATTGGGAGAATAGGGCACATATACACCGTCAAGCGCAGGGTAGGGCACATCTATCTTTAGGGTAGTCGGTGTGCCGGCGAGGGGGAGGCTAAGGGTAATTACGTCGAGGCCGCTTGAAGCCGATCCGGAGTTGCGCGGTGAAGGCATGGGTGCCGGTACGTTATTAACCTGGTATAGCCAGGTTATACCCGGTGATAGCTGGTGATGGCAGTGGGCAGGGTCGGGAAGAAATACGCGCTCTACCCCCCTAAGGAGATGCTAGAAGCGCTAGGCCTCGAAGTCGGCGACAGGGTGCTCTATAGGCTAGAGGAAGGTAAGCTGGTCGTCGAGCCCCTTGAGAACCCGTTCGACTACGCCCTTAAGGTTAAGAAGTGGGCTAGGACGAGCCTTAGAGAGCTGGAGGAGTTCTCGGAAAGGACTCAGGGTGTAGCGCTTGAGGAAGACTAGGCTCGTAGTCGACACCTCCTTCCTCCTCCCCATCCTAGGCATAGAGGTCGAGGAAGTCTCCGAAGAGGTCATTAGGAGGCTGGGAGAGCTGGCAGGTAAGGTTAAGCTCCTATACCCGGTCCC
Organism: uncultured Thermofilaceae archaeon; assembly: GCA_964489665.1. Lineage (GTDB taxonomy): Archaea > Thermoproteota > Thermoprotei > Thermofilales > Thermofilaceae > CAZAZN01. The sequence continues at coordinate 671 of CAZAZN010000017.1, read as the reverse complement.
CCTCCTAGTAGAGTTAGTTGGCAAGGCCGCTAAGAAAGCCGCAGAGCAGGGGCTTAGGGGGCTACCTCAAGAGGCCGTGAAGGGGCTCGAGCTAATACTCTCGGGCGCCTTTATCGAGGTAACCGTCCCGAGCGCGTCCGCCCTCTCGCTAGCAGCTAGGATGTGGGCTGAAGGGCACAGGGACCTATTAGATGATATAGCCTACGCCTGCTCTCTAGACCTGAACGCCTACTTCTTAACGATCGACTACAAGCTGGTAGAGTTCCTGAAACGGCACAACTACCCAACGGATAACGTGATAGGAGTCGAGGAACTTAAAGCCCTAAGTAGCTCAAAGCCTTAAGCCGCACGACCCGAAGCTCTCGCCTAAACGCCTGTCGAGGGCGGAGCTCACACGCTCGGCCGCGCTAACGCTAGCTAAGGCCACGGGTGGGAAAGCGAGTCGCCCGGATAGGGCTACTAGGATCCTCGGCCGCTCCACCTCTAGCGCGATGGGCGGAAGAGGTCTGCAAGCCTACTCCTTCTGCGAGACCTCTCCGATCGCACGGGCTGGCTCAGCGCTAGCGCGCACAGCCCCCTAAGCAGCCTCGTGGGCGCTATGCCGCCAGGTACCCTCTTAACCAGGCCTAGCCTAACAAGTCTATTGACGTCCTCCTCGCGAACCCTCCCGC
>CAZAZN010000016.1:0-27143 GCA_964489665.1 uncultured Thermofilaceae archaeon | reverse complement strand
CACCACCAGCTTGCTAGGGCCCGGCCCCGGGAAGCCCGTGAGGGGGCCGGCCGCGAACACCAACAGGTTATTCGGGCCTAGGGGGTCAGCGCCCCGAGGCAGAAGGTCCCACAGAATCCTAGCCGCAAAACCCCTACCCCCTATGTAGCTAAGCGCGAACTCTCCGCCGTGCTCCCAGACCTTAGAGGAGGAGCGCGAGGCGTCGAACACTAGCGCTCTGCCCTGCCAGCCCCTCACGTACGTTCACCGGACGATTGCGGTTTTTCCCTAGGCTCGATACCCTTAAAAATATGATTCGCCGAGACCCCTCACTAATTCCAGAACTTCGTTTAGAATTCACCCTTAACCTTATGGAGACTCTTTGGGTAGCTAGTGCTCCCTGGGCCTTTAAACTTAAGGACTTTTCGCTTGCGCGTGCCGCCCCTAAGCGGCATTTAGCCTATACTATTACCAGCGGTATCTTAGCCTTCTTTCTCTCCTCGTTTAAGAGGTCTAGTGGGATGGAGAAGGCTTGGGCGACGCCCTTGAAGTCCCCCGTCTCCACCAGTACTTTCAGCGCCGTCCTCAGGGGCTCTGGCCTAGACTCTATGTAGCTCCAGTCCGCCGACCTACGCCTAATCTCCCTAGCTTCTTCTCGGGCTTTGAGATACTCTGAGACGGCTTTAGTGTAGGCTTCCCAGTCTACGGTTAACCCGGCTTCCTCGTAGAGCCTTTTAACCTTCTCTTGGACGTAGTCCATACTCCTCCAGCCTCCTCCTCGAGAACACGAGGCCTGTATCCTGCATAAATTCGTTCACTCTGCTTTGAAGCTCCTCTCTGCCGTAGAGCAGTGCGAGCACGTCTAGTGAGTCTAGGACGCGAGTCCCCCTAAGTTCCACGATGTAGGCTACGGCTAGCTTAGGCGCTGCGTTATCGGTTAGCAGGGGCGCCGAGACGTGAGCGGCTAGGGCTAGGGCGTAAGCCTCGGGAGGGTCGATGGAGGGTAGCGAGGGATCCGAGTTTACGGTCTCGAAGATCTTAAGGGCTAATGTGTCAATGCGCGCTATTCTGGGGGCTAGGAGCAGCCTCTTAGTGGCCATTAGGCTTGCGATGAAGTCCCTCGCGGGCTGGCTCTTGATCTCCACGAACACTATCCTCGGGACTACGAGCCTGGGGAACGCCCTTAGGAGGTCCCACCTCCTCCTATAGCTAGCCCAGTTTATCAGGAAGCAGGGTCGGTAACCGCAATCCCCATCTAGACCACTACTATGGGTATCTTCGCCTTCTTCCTCTCCTCGTTCAGCTCGTCGAGTGGTACGCCCGTTACGGCGGCCGAGTACCAGAGGTCTCCGGTCTCCACCAGTACTTTCAGCGCCGTCCTCAGGGGCTCTGGCCTAGACTCTATGTAGCTCCAGTCCGCCGACCTACGCCTAATCTCCCTAGCCTCCTCGAGCCTGCGCTTGTAGTCCTCGATTAGCTCCTTTAAGCTCATGTGCTCCGTTTAGGGCTCGCAGCTACCTTATATAGCCTTTAAGGCTTGCAGCGCGCGCACCTCTCTGGCCTAGCCGTGGAGGGCGCTAGCGGAAGTCCTTTAGGCGACTTCGCCTTTAGGGGCTGGGCTTCGCCTTCGTAGCAGTCGAAGGTTATGTACACTTTTACGTCGTCTACGTAGACCCAGCTCTTGTAGAGGTTATCGCCGAAGGTGTGCAGTAGGACCTCCAGCTGCACGGCGTAGCCGGCTACGCCCTTGAACACGGTGTTGTTGAATAGCCAGCCGCTGTCGGCGAACGGGCCGTAGCTATCCCCGGAGTTTGGGTTGTAGCGGTATATTAAGTAGTAGGTCGAGGAGCCCTTCTTCACGGCTATGGTGAGGTAGCCGTAGTAGGCCGAATCCCACGTTAGGTACCTGTAGTTGATCGATACGGCTAGGTACTTGACCTCGACTTCGTCAACCTCCGCTGGCATGTTGACCGATACCCTAGCGTAGTCGTCCAGCGGGGGCCAGGGCTCGCACCAGAGGTCTCTGCGGCCTAGCACCATCATCCTAGAGCCGCTCGTCGGCAGGGCTTCGTCACTGATCGGATTGGGCACGGCTGGCCGCCAAGTAGGTCGCAGTGCTCCCACACGGTCTCCGCGCCCACCTTCCTCTTGACGTACACGTACTCCGTGGTCTCCTAGCCCTCTAGGACCCCGTCCTTGAAGTCGTCGGCTTAAAACCGTTAGCTTTTTCTCCTTCACCGAGGAGGTGCCGTGCATGCTCGCGTACACGCTCGTAGGCATGGTGGTCGCCCTAGCGCTGCTCCTCATCAGGGTCACGGCTAGGAAGCCGAGCTCTAAGGGCGATTGGCTGCTCGCGCTGTTCTTGGCGACTGTAGCGTTCCTAGACGCGACCTACCTCTCCATGATGCTTCCGATATACAGGCTCCTCGCGACAAGCTTCCCTTCCACCTAACGGTCTACCTAACGCTGATGAGCTTGAGCGTGTTAGCGTACGTATCAGTTAGGGAGAGCAGGATGGAGCTAGCCCTCGTAGCGACCTCGTGCGCCCCCTGGCTAATGATGCTGGCCTTGATCGTAGCCATGCGGGCTCTTAGGCTCACGACCCCCTTCTTCGTCTAGAAGGGCTCCACCCTAGGCTTAAACTCCTCAAAATCCCTTTCTAGGTCCCTTAACGAGAATAGCATAACGTCCTCGTCTCCCTCGAACGTGAAGCCCGCCCTCGAGTAGAGCACGTATATCTCCCTCTCTCTCCTCCACGGGAACTCCTCCGCCTTAGACGCTAGCCTGTAGAGTTCTCGCCTGCTGACAGGCTTAGAGCTCCACTTAACCTCAATAAAGTACGCGGTCTTAGACTGTCGGTCGATAGCTACCCCGTCTATCTCGATATCTCCTCGCCACCACCTACCGATATCGGTAAAGGAGACTAGGCCCTCCTTCGCTAATAGCGCGAAGTGCTGCAGCGCTATCTCCTCGAAAGTCGCGGATGCGTAGGCGTCAAGCTCCCTCTTCACTACTTCTAGGACCTTATCCTCCAGCCCAAGCTCGAGGAGGTGGGTATAGGGGAACACGAACCTAAACCAGAACCTAAAGAAGTTGTCGGCCAAGTAGTAGCGAGCTCTACCTCTTCTCCTCTCCAGCACGGGGTACCTCCTATCGAGGAGGCCGAGCTCCTTCTCCAGAACCCTAAGGTACTTGCTCGCCTCGCCGCTGCCTAGCCCCGCGTAGTCCGCTATCTCTCCCAGCTTAGTAGCCCCTTGGGCTACCGCCTCCAGGATCCTAAGGTACCTGGACGGCTCCCTAAGCTCCATCGAGAGGAGCATAACTGGCTCCTCCCTAAGCGGAGCCCCTCGGCCTAGCACTAGCCTGCGCACGTTCTCCAGTAGGCTAGCGCGATCGTCTAGCCGAGCTAGGTAGTCGGGTGTTCCGCCGAAGATCGCGTAGGCCCTAACCTTGTCCTCCTCGCCGTACCTCCTTAGGAAGGCCCTAGCGCACCTATAGTCGAATCCGGTGAGCTTTAGCACCCGCGTAGCCCTGCCGTATAGCGGGGACTCGGGGGATAGCCCTATCCGCTCCATCATCCCTACAGCTGAGCCTGATAGGATCAGGACTTTATCGCGCCAGCCCTTGAGCCTATCCCAGCTAGCTTGGAGCTCCGTTACACCGCCCGTCCCGTGAAGCCTCTGGAACTCGTCGATTATCACGAGCCTGAATTTGGACCCAGCTATCGCCCTGTATAGCTCGGAGAAGCTCCTAAAGGCCGGAGTGAAGGGTAGCTTGGCCTGCTCCGCGAACTGCCTCGCTAAGTCCCTTAGCGCTAGCTCAGCTTCCGAGTAGTTAACCACGAGGTAGAGGGCGTCTTTCCCGCGGGAGAAGAACGCTAACAGGAAGGTCTTCCCGACTCTCCTCCGGCCGTACACCACTACGAGCTCGCCGCCGCGCTCGTACGCCTCCTCTAAAACCCTTAGCTCATCCTCCCTATCTACGAATATCATACTCTGAAGTCTCATACTCTAAGTTCTCATACTTTAAAGTTTGTGATAAAAGCTCCTAAGGCTCGGGCTCGTCTAGGAGAACCTTTAAGTCCACCGCTGCGGGCAGGCATGTTGGGATGAAGAGCCTCACGGTAGGTGACCTGTGATCGCTTACCCCCCTGTAGCCCCGCTGACCGCCCGGGGAGTCCTTTAACGCTTAAGCGTAGGCATTAGCGGCTTAGCTGTTCTCTAAGAGCTTTTAATAGTGTAAGGCGGGTAGCTTTCCCTAGTATGGGGGCTGGGAACAGTAAGGTTGCCGCTGTCCTGTTCCTCGCGCTGGTCCTCCTATTCTTGGCCGCTCTTCTCGTAGACCTAGACTCGGATGGGCTTGCGAACTGCAAAGAGCTCCTATATTTCACGGACCCCTTTAGCGCAGATACGGACGGGGACGGGCTAGACGACGCCTACGAGGTTAAGATAGGGAGTGATCCGCGGACGAGCTGGAGGCTGGGCCTCTCGCTGCAGTCGGTGGTCGCCGCCCTAAGCCTAAGGTACCGCGCTAGCATCCACGCCTTAGCCAGTAGCCTAGCTACGGGAGATAGGGCCGAGACCGTTTGGAACGTCCTCAAATGGGTGGACGAGAACATGGAGTACGACGAGGCTAAGGCGGCTAGCTCAGCTCCTCCCCTAGACGACCCGGCGACGACGATCACGAGGGGTAGGGGTCTGTGCGGGGATTACGCGCTAGCTACTGCCGCCCTCCTCCTAGAGTCCGGGTTTAGCGAGGTCTACGTGCTAGTACTAGACCTTAAGGGGTCTAAGCAGGGGCACGCCGCCACGGCCGTTAAGCTGAGCGGGGAGCTCTACGTATTAGACCAGCACCTACCTCCTATGCGCCTCCAAAGCTACATACCTTTCGTAGAGGCTAAGTTCGGCTCCAAGGTTACTTCGATTAAGGCGATAAAGGTCTCTAGAAGGGCGGATGGCGAGGTCTCAGCCGAAATGTTAGAGCTTAAGCCGCCCCCACCTCCTCCACCTCCGCGCTCCGCGCTCCTCGAGGAGATCAGGGCCGCTATAGCCGGGAGGCTTAGGAAGGTAGCTAGGGAGGATCGGCGCCTAAGGGATCTCGCGCTTAAGGAGCTAGATCGGCTCCTTAAAGGGGTTAAGCACGAGCTTAAGCTTCCTCCAGGCTACTTCGAGGGCGAGAGCTACGCCCTAACGCTCCCGGCATACTACGTTAGCGACTTATTCCTCGACAAGCTACTCGACGAGTTCGTCCTCGAAAACCTGCTAGAGGAGGCCACGGGGTATGACGCCTTCTGGGTAGAGGTGGCCTACTCGCCGAGCTGGCGGTTTAAGGGCGAGATCGGGGAGTTCAAGGCTCCAGCGCTGCTGTTCGTAGCGGTGCTCGCCAAGAGGTAGCCCACTAGGCGCGTGTTTAGAGGCGTAGGTTTTAACCCGAAAATCCCGCTTTCCTAAGCGATGATGCTGATAGCGTCGCTACTAGAGTTCTTAACGAGGTGGCTGGCTAGCGCGATAGTCATCTTCGTGGCTATCTGCCTATACCCAAGCAGGGAGAAGAGGGTTAGCTTCTCTGGAGCCCTACTAGCGGCCCTCCTCGGATCCATAGTCTATACGTTCTTCTACATGATCCGCCTACCGCTCGCGTCTCTCCTAGCCCTCTTCGTATGGCTGTTCGTGATAAAGGAGATCTTCGACGTAGGCTGGATAGGCGCTGGCGTGATAGCGGCGCTGATATACCTGCTAAGCATCTTGGTAAGCCTGCTTGGAATCTCCACCCTCCTCTAGGACCTCGCGGACCCTTATCTTAGGGCTAGCCTTTATCGCGTCTATGAGCATGCGAGTGGCCTTAAACGCTTCATCCTTACCCCAAGCAGCTACCACGATGCGGGTTATCTCGTCGCCAACCCTAAGCCGCCCTAAGCTAACCGAGATGTGAACACCCTTAACCCCCCTAACCGATAGCGCCCTAGACGCTAGCTCCTCCAGCTCCCTCCTCACCTCCGCCTCATCCCCCTCGACGACTAGCTCGGACACCCTAGCGCCGCTCCGATTAAGCCCTCTCACCACCCCAATGAACGCCACCACGCAGCCCACCTCCTCCGGTCTATCGCCCCATACGATAGCCTCTTCCAGGTCTTCGGCAGGTCTCGCCCCGCCTCTCCTAACCTCAACCCTCCTCAAGCCTCCCGCCCTTAATCTTCTCTAGGACCTTCACGCCGTATATCTCGGTCTCCGGGTATTGGCCCCGTTCATCCTTCTCGTACGCCTTAACGACGTCCCATATCGCTAGGAGCGCCGCCATAACGCCCGTAAGGGCCTCCATCTCGACGCCAGTCCTAGCGACCGCCCTAACCTCGACCGTAACCTCCACCTCCCTATCCCTAACGTCGAAGTCCACCTTAACCCCCGTTATAGGGATCGGGTGGCACAGCGGCACGATCTCAGGGGTCTTCTTAACCGCTAGTATTGCCGCAACCTGGGCTACTGCCAGCGGGTCGCCCTTCTCAACCCTCCCCTCGAGGATCCTCCTAACCGTCTCCTCCCTAAGCCTGATCAAGCCCCTAGCCCTAGCTACCCTCAGCACCTCTGGCTTGCCCCCTACCTCAACCATCCTAGCCGCCAATTCGGGCACCGCGTTCCCAGGTACTCGGAGAAAGCTAAGCGTTGCCCTTAGGCGGCCTGTAGAAGGGCTCCCTTAAGCTGTTCGCCAGCTTGATAAGCTGGGCTATCTCCTTGTCGCTCGCTCCGCGCCTAAGCGGGCCGAGCACGTCAACTAGGTTATCGTTTCTCATAAGGCACGGCTTAAGCTTGCCGTCGGCCGTAAGCCTTAGGGCTACGCAGTGCATGCAGAAGTCGCTGTTGTGGAACGGCCTCACGATCTCCACCTCAATCCCGCCTCTCAGTAGGTACCTCCTACGCCTCTGGGCGCTCCTAACCGAGACCAGCAGGGCCTCCCTTGCAAGTTCCTCTTCGACCCTTGAGAGGTCTGCGTGGTACCTGGTGAACCACGGGGAGGGTTTCGTAGGCGTGGGCACCAGCTCTATGATCTGGAGCGCCGCCCCTATCCTCCTGCAGAAGTCGATCATGTCCCACAGCTCGGAGTCGTTTATACCCTTGAGGAGCACCATATTTACCTTAACCGGCCTTAGCCCCGCCCTGACTGCCGCCTTAATGCCCTCGATCACCTTCTCGTGGGCGTCGACGCCGGTTATGGCTTTGTACTTCTCCGGGTCGAGCGTGTCCAAGCTAACGTTCACCCTGCTAAGCCCCGCCCTCGCTAACTCCTCGGCTAGGTCGGCTAGCAGCACCCCGTTAGTCGATAGCGAGACGTCCTCCACCCCCCGTATCCGGCTAAGCCTCTCGACGATCTCGTAGATGTCCTCCCTTAAGAGGGGCTCTCCCCCCGTTAACTTAATCCACCTAACGCCCAGCCTCGCCGCAACCCTAGCTACGCGCTCTATCTCCTCAGCTGTCATCTCGTCCCGTGCGGGCCGCTGCCCCTCCATGTGGCAGTAGAAGCACCTCAGGTTGCACCGAGTTGTCACGGAGATCCTGAGCTTTAGCAAAGGGCGCCCAAACCTATCGACTAGAACCAAGGCTCAACCCCCTCGAACAGGTGCACCTGGACCGTAGAGCCCTCGGGCAATACCTCGACATGTTCGTCGACGACTACGTAGCCGTCGGCTAGCGCGAGTGTCGTTATGGCGCCGGAGCCCTTGAGGATTGGGACGGCAACCAGCTCCTTGCCCCTCCTCTCCAACTTCACCGCGAAGAACGTCGTCCTACCGGGCGCGGGCCTAAGCCTCACGGGTACTTTAGCGTTAACGACCTTCTCCCTAGGCTTAGGCGGCAACCCCGCCATAGCCCTCAGTATGGGCGCTGCGAACACGGAGAAGGCTATGAGGGCCGACGTTGGGTAGCCTGGAAGGCAGAATAGCGGCTTACCGCCTACTGAGGCGACTATCGTCGGCTTACCGGGCTTAACCCTAACTCCATCGACGAGTATCCCGGGCTCGCCGAGGCGGGGCACTACTCTGCGCATCAAGTCCCCAGCCCCCACCGACGAACCGCCCGACACGACCGCGGCATCGTACCGCTCCACGGCTAGCCTCAGCTTCTCCTCTAGCTGGGCCGGGTCATCGCCTACGGCGCCGAGGAACTCGGCCGTACAGCCACAGCCCTCGGCCGAGGATAGAAGCGTTATCCAGTTAACGTCGTATGTCGAGTAGGGGCGTAGCGGGGAGCCCGGCGGCACCAGCTCGTCGCCCGTGGAGATCACCGCTACCCTAGGCCTAGCGTAGACTTTAACCCTCGTAAACCCCAACGCGGAGAGCACCCCCAGCTCTCGGGGCCCGAGCCTAGACCCCCTCTTAAGGACGACGGTTCCAGCCCTAATGTCAGCCCCCCTAGCCATCACGTTAGCCCCAGGCGGGTGAGCCCTTAGCACGTAGACGGCCCCCTCTCCCTCCCTAGTATACTCCACTGGGACGACCGCGTTAGCGCCGTCAGGCATCGGAGCGCCCGTAGCGATCCTAACCGCCTCTCCAGGCCCAACGCGCGCCGTTGGAGCACGACCGGGCAGGCTCTCGCCCACGACCTTCAGCTCAACAGGGCTCGTATCGCTCGCACCGAACGCGTCCTCAGCCCTAACGGCGTACCCGTCCATCGTAGCCCTATCGAACGGAGGCACGTCGATTGGCGCTACCACGTCCTCCGCCAGCACCCTACCGCGCGCCTCGGCAAGCCCCACCTCCTCAATGCCCAGCGGCTTAGGGCTCAGCCCCCTCCAGATGATCTCTAAGGCCTCCCTAAGGCTAACTAAGCGCCTATACAGACCACATCACCTCAACTAGCCCTACATCCACCTCCTCGCCCTCCAACAAGCCCTCCCTATCCTCCGGCACCTCTACGACGCCGTCAGCCCTCGTAAGCGTCGATAGGAGGCCGGAGCCCCCAACCTTAACGGGCTCGGCTACGAGCCCTTCAGGCCGAGAGCTGAGCACTACCCTCACGAAGTCCCTAACCCCCAGCTTAGACGGCACGTTACGCGCTAATCTAGCCCTTACGCACGCCCTATACCACCTGCGAAGCCCCGCAAGGGATAGGAGGACGGGCACGGCTACTGACCTGAACGCAACGTAGGCCGCGACGGGGGGTCCGGGGAGCGAGATCACCGGCTTGCCCCTTAGTAGGGATAGGGCTACGGGCTTACCAGGCCTAATCGAAACTCCATGGACAACAACGTCGGCGCCAGTTCGCCTAAGCGCGTCAACCGTAACATCCACCCGTCCCACGGAGAGGCCGCCTATCGTAACCACCGCGTCAACCGCCCCTAAGCGGCTGAGCAGCAACTGGCTGAGCTCCTCTGGGTCGTCCCGACATATCTCTAAATCAACGGGCTCGCAGAGGCAGCTCCTCAAGAGCAGCTTAACCATTACCCTGTCTACGTCTACGACCTTACCTGGAGGGGGTGGGCCGGGTTCCTCGACGAGTTCCGAGCCCACCGATACTACTCCCACCTTAGGCTTCGAGTAGACCTTAACCTTCCTAACCCCGAGCGCGTGGAGCAGCGCTACGTCGGGCGCCCTCAGCAAGCTGCCCTCCCTAGCCACTACGCTCCCCGCCTTTACGTCCGACCCCCTCCTGTTTACGTTCTCGTACGGCGTTACGGGGCTGAGGACGTAGACGTACCCGCCCTCGCACATCGCATCCTCGTACCTAACGACGGCGTTAGCCCCCCTGGGGATGGGCGCGCCCGTAGAGACCTCGACGGCCTCTCTCTCGCCCACCTCGACGCTACACCTCGAGCCCGCCAAAACCCTGCCAACCAGCTTTAGCTTAGCAGGGTTATCGGGTGAGGCGCCGAACGTGTCTTCGGCCCTAACGGCATATCCGTCCATCGCAGCCTTGTCTTCCCCCGGCAGGTCTAGGGGCGAGACTACGTCTTCAGCCAACACTCTACCGTGCGCGTTAAGCACGTCAAGGACCTCCACGCCCGGGGGCTTGAGCTGCGCCTTAGACAGGAACTCGCTAACCGCCTCGTCCAGCTTAACTACCGCCCTGAACCCAACGCCCGGCACCGCCACCCAGCCCACCGCTAGGCCAGCTAGGCTATAGCTTGCACCAGTCGGATTTAAAGAAGCCCCTATTAAAGCAGAATCTTCGACGAGAGCACAACATGCTAAAGTTTTAACATGTAGTTAAAATATCCTTCCACTCAGCTAGGCTAGAACTCCGTGAGTGGAATCCCCTATGCGACATTCCGCCAGGTGAGGCGGCTACCTAAGCAGATCCCATGGTCTTACTGCGCCCTCCTCCGGTAACCCCTCTCGGCGAGAGCTATCGTTAGCAGGTACAAGGCGACGAAGGGTACGGAGAGCAGCGTCATCGTTACGGGCGTGGGGTCCGGTGTTACTACGGCGGTTAGCGCGAATAACCCTAGGACTACGTACCTCCACTTCTCCCTCAAGACCTTAGGCTCTATCAAGCCTGCCTCCACGAGGCCCACTAGGGCTACGGGGGTCGTGAAGAAGGCTCCCGTGAACAGCACGCCTATGAACACCGTGTGGAAGAAGCTACTTACGGAGAATATGGGCTCAGCGCCGCCCGCTACGCATAGCCACGTCATTATCAGGAACGTTAAGGGCAGTAGGAATAGGTAGGCGTAGAGGGCTCCGAGCACGAAGAGGACGGCGGAGGCCGCGGCGTACCTTTTTAGCACCTTGAGCTCGTGGGAGTAGAGAGCCGGCCTAACGTAGGCGTAGACCTCCCAGGCGACGATAGGCCCCGCGGCGAAGAGGGCTATCAGCAGGGCTAGGTAGAAGCTGGCGATGAAGGTGTCGAACACGCCGCTGGATATCAGCCTAACGCTAACCAGCCCAAGCCCTAAGGCGCTAGCCAGCCCCTTCAAAAGAGGCTTCGAGAAATCAAGCATGTACTCCTCCGTAGCCACCATCAAGTAGAAGATGAGCGGTTTAAGCCCCCCTCCCAAAGCCGCCGAGGGGACTAGGTAGAGAGCGAGGAGCACGGCTATTACCGCTAAGAGCGCCGTTCTAAGCCTCTCGGTGAGCTCCACTATATGCTCCGTAACGGGCTTCTCGACGTCCTCGGACATGCGCCCCCTAGTCCTCTAGGAGCCCCTTCTCCCTAGCCTTCTTCACGATCTCTTCGATGAGCTCCTCCCTGCTCTTTCCAGAGCTCTTCATGCCGAGCTTCTCGGCGAGCTTTACTAGCTCCTCGTCGCTAATGCTCGACCTCCTCCTAGCGGGCACGGGCTCTGAGAGCTTGTTCGCCTCCTCCCTGAAGATCCTCACCGCCTGCCCTATGCTCCTGGCGAGCTCCGGTATCTTCTTGGGGCCGAACAGTATTATCGCTATAAGTATTAGAATTAGGATCTCGGTGGCGCCTATTTATCCTATCACTCGGCACCACCTGTCGAGGAGTAAGTTGCTGAACTATTGATAAGTGTTGCTTTTGCCGCGCATAGAGGCCCGCAGTAGAATTTCTAAAAATCCATACATACATTATGTTATATAATGCGTCCTACTACATAGCCTCAAAGCCTTCTCATAGTCCTCCTCCGAGTTTATGTTCATGAACGCGACCTCCGGGTCGTCGCACAGCTCCATTACGTGGACGAACCTAACTCTCATCCTTAGCAGCGCCAGTCCCAGCCTAAGCGTCCCTGAGAGCTCCTCCTCAAACGCCTTGAGGGCACGCTCCCTCCTGTACACCGCCACTAGCGGCTCAAGCCTGCCATCGCCCCAGCTCGGCACGACGGCGTCGAACCCCTCCAGTAGCTCCATCATTCGCCTGTACATCCCCCTCCTGAGGAATGGGGCGTCCGAGGGCGCGACCGCGACGACCTCGCTAGAGGCCTCTGAGAGGGCTGAGACCAGCCCGACTATCGGAGCGTGCTCCCGTAGCCTATCGACTACGAACCTAACGTTTAGCCCCTCTAAGGCCTTAGAGAGAGCATTTACCTGCCTGCGGCACTTAACCGAGACCACCACCTCCTTGACTAGCGGGGACAGCTCCTCGACTACCCTCCTCACAATGGGTGCTCCGCACACCTCCATGAGCCCCTTAAGCCTATGCCCCAGCCTAGACGCCGCGCCTCCACAGAGCACTACCAGCGTCGCCCTCAAGCTAGCCCAGCCCCACTAGGGGAAGCGGGCGGAGCCTTAATGGTTATCCCGCTAGGAGACCTACGCCGTCTATGCCGCCACGTCGGGAGCGCTCGCGGATAGGTTCAAGGTCTGGCTCGCAGGGTTAGGCCTAACTCCTGCTTGAAGAGGCCAGAAATCACCCTACCGATTCATGGTTCTCGGCTTAGCATATGCGGGGCACTAGCTCGCCGGTCGGCGGCTCTAGGATCCTCAGGCCTCCAACCTCGCTCCTGTAGAGCACTAGCCCGCTGTACTTAGTCCCCTTCCTCACCTCGCCTACGACGGCCGCCTCCCGGCAGCCCAGCTCCCTTAGCCGCTTAACGACTTCCTCGGCAACCTCGGGGCTTACGGCTAGGACGGCCGCTCCCTCGCTCGCTAAGTAGAGGGGGTCTATTCCAAGCATCTCCGCGTACGCCCTCACCTTCCTCCTAACCGGAACCTTAGCTCCGTCTACGACTATCACCGTCTCACTGGCCTGGGCCCAGTCGTTTAGGACCATCGCCAGCCCCCCGCGCGTCGGGTCCCTAGCGGCGTGAACGTGCCCCCCGAACTCCTCCATCACGGGTAGGACTGTGCGGGTTAGGGGGGCTACGTCGCTCTTTAAGTCGCCTCCCTCGAGCTCTATGCCCTGCTGGAGCGCCAGTATCGTAGCGCCGTGGTCCCCTAGGTAGCCGGTTACGACGATCCTATCCCCGGGCTTCGGGAGGTCGACTATAGGCCTCCTAGAGATCCCGAGGCAGACGGTCGATACCACGACGCCGTCCAGCTGCCCCTTAGGCATAACCTTGAAGTCCCCACCTATCACCGCGACCCTCTCGCTCCTCACCACCTCTAGGAAGGAGTCGACTATCCTCTCAAGGTCCTCTAGGGGGAAGCCCTCCTCGACGACTATGGAGTCGAGCATCGCTATGGGCCGAGCCCCCATGACGACGACGTCGTTTATGGAGCCGCATGCCGCTAGCTTGCCGATGTCGCCTCCTGGGAAGAACAGCGGGTTAACCGTGTAGGAGTCCATGGAGACTACTAGGAACCCCCCATCCCCCATCGGGATCGTAGCCCCGTCGTCGGGGAAGTCTATGCCGAGGCCTCCAGGCACCTTCTTCAGCCGCTCCTCAACCCTATCGAATATCAGCTCCTTGAGAATCAGCGCCGACTCCTTACCCCCCGCTCCGTGAGCTAGCGTGATGCTACCCTTCACCTCTACCACCGATCTCCTCAACCCACCTCCTCCACTCGGCTAGCTGCTCGCTGACCTGCTTCTCGGCCTCCTCCCTGCTCATTCCAGACTGGACGGCGAGCTCGACGGCCAGCTCCGTGTAGAGCTTTAAGGTCTCTAATAGCTCCTCGGGCTTAACTTTGCCTATAATTGCTCCGGCGTGCACGAGGACTACGTCCCCTACCTTCACGTCGTCGTACGCCACGATGACCGTTCGAACAGCGCCTCCACCGAAGTCGACCTTAGCCGTAAGCCCCTCAACCTCAACAACTCTAGCTGGGACAGCCCAGCACATGGCTCCAGCACCCCTCGAGAAAGCGCACCAGTAAAGGCTCAAGAGGAGCTCGAACTCCGCCGCTAAGGCGGCTCTCCCCCGAGCTGGCACATGGCCCAAGGCGCGAGACGGCGGGTGCCATACCCTATTCTCGTATCGTCACCACCACTCGCACTTATAGCTTTCGAAAGCTCCCCGCGCCCTATGCCGCGCTACGGCCGCCTAGCACTCCGCCTAACGGTCCCCGGAGGGTCGTCCCTCAACCTCCACAACCCCTCCCTTAAGTCGAGAAGCACTATCCCTAGCACGCTGGATACGTAGTCGCTAATCACCACCTCGTCAACGTACGGGTTAACGATCACGTTGACGCGCACCACCGGAGCCTCCCTATCCTCGAGTAGCAACCTTAGGTTGGCGCACTCCCTATAGTAGGGGTTCACGGTCTCGCCCCCGCCCGTATCCAGCATGGCCACGTCGCTGCCGCTTGGAGGCCACAGCCCTAGGTTCCTCGCCACGTTAACCGGGATCACTATGTCGGGCTCGTCCGTCTCAAATCCGCTGTTAACTAGCGCTACCGCCTCAACCCTCCTATCCCCCCTCTTGATCTCAACCCTTACGCGGCAAGCCATCCTCCTCCCGCTCCCTTCTTAGCTTCTTCATGTATCCAAGCCTCTTGCGCGGGAGTAGCTTAGAGATGTACTCCTTCAGCAGCCTAACGTCCCTCTCCCTCTCCTCTAGGGACCTCTCCACGACACCCCCGATCATAGGCGATGCGCTCGCTTAATACCTTAATGCGAGGGCCGCGCGCTCCTCGTGAAGCTTACATGCCGGTTTTAACTTCATAAGTTCTAAGGTGTAGCGCGTGAGGGTAGCCAGGAGGGTTAGGATCGTAGGCCTAGTTCAGGGGGTCGGGTTTAGGCCGTTCGTGTACAGGATAGCGGTGCTTCACGGCCTAGTCGGCTACGTGCTCAACCTAGGGGGGTCCGAGGTCGAGGTATGGGTTGAGGGAGACGAGCGCGAGATAGAGGGCTTCTTAAGGGACCTGTACGAGAAGAAGCCCCCGCCCGCTAGGATAGAGGAGGTCTACGTCGAGGAGGTCGAGCCCAAGGGGTTTAGCCAGTTCGAGATAAGGAGGAGCGGCCGCCGAGTCTACGCGTTCTCCCAGATCCCCCCGGACTTCGGGATGTGCGAGCACTGCCTAAGGGAGGTGCTCGACCCCAGCAGCAGGTGGTATAGGTACCCGTTCAACAGCTGCGCCTGGTGTGGGCCCCGCTTCTCAATGATCTATGCCGTCCCCTACGATAGGGGGAACACCGCGATGAGGGACTTCCCGCTATGCTCCGAGTGCCTTAGGGAGTACGAGGACCCCGGCAACGTTAGGAGGTTCCACGCCCAGGGCATAAGCTGCCCTAAGTGCGGCCCGAGGCTAACGCTCGTCGACCCGGAGGGCAGGAGGCTGCCGGGCGACCCGATAGCCGAGGCCGCTAGGCTCGTGGACAGGGGCTACGGGGTGGCGGTTAAGGGCGTAGGCGGCTTCCACCTAGCGGCCCTCGCAACTGACGACGAGGTCGTCAGGGAGCTTAGGAGGAGGAAGAGGAGGCCTCAGAAGCCGTTCGCCCTAATGGCGCTGGACGAGGACGTCGTGAGGGAGATAGCGGCGCCCACCGAGGCCCACCTAGAGCTGATGAGGGGGCCTGAGAGGCCGATAGTCCTAGTGCCGAAGAGGCCTAGGTCCCCCGTATCCGACCTAGTGGCGCCGGGCCTGGGTGAGCTCGGGGTGATGCTAGCCTACACCCCGCTCCACTACCTCCTGCTCTCCGAGACTAGGGACAAGTTCCTGATAATGACGAGCGGGAACCCGCCAGGCCTCCCGATAGTCAAGGATAACCGCGAGGCCCTAGAGAAGCTGAGGGGGATAGCCGACTACTTCCTCCTCCACAACAGGGAGATAGTCAACAGGGTGGACGACAGCGTCGTAAGGCTAACCGATAGAGAGCCGATGCTGATAAGGAGGGCTAGGGGCTACGCGCCCGCCTGGTTTAAGCTGCCGTTCAAGCTGCGCAGGAGGGTCATGGCGCTAGGGGCTATGCTCGTCAACACGGGAGCCGTGGGCTTTGACCGCTACGTAGTCCCGACGCAGTACGTCGGCGACTGCGACAGGGTCGAGAACCTAGAGTTCCTTGAGCAGGCCCTCGAGTTCCTCAGGAAGGCCTACAGGCTTAAGCCAGAGGTCGTCGTAAGTGATGCCCACCCACGCTACCCTACCACGTTGCTAGCCGAGAGGATGGCGGGGGAGGAGGGGGTGCCGCACGTAAAGGTCCAGCACCACCACGCCCACGTCGCCAGCGCCATGGCCTCTAACAAGCTGCCCTTGGACTCGGAGGTCTTGGGGATAGCTATAGACGGCGTCGGCTACGGGCTCGACGGCACTGTGTGGGGAGGCGAGGCTCTCTACGCTAGCTACACGCGCTTCGACAGGGTAGCCCACCTAGAGTACTTGCCGCTCCCCGGTGGCGACGCTGCGACCGAGAGACCCGCTAGGATACTGGTAGGCTTCCTCGCCGAGAGGGTGGGCGAGGAGGAGGCCTTAGAGGAGGCTAGGAGGCTAGGCCTAGTCGAGAAGCTCCCGGGAGGCGAGGTCGAGGCTAGGATCGCGGCCCGCCAAGCCCCAAAGGCCCCTAGGTGCTCGAGCATGGGTAGGTTCCTCGACGCCGTATCCGCGCTGCTCGGGGTGTGCTGGCTCAGGACCTACGAGGGCGAGCCAGCGATGAGGCTAGAGGCGGCAGCTAGGGGAGGAGGCCTAGTCGGCGGGCTCAGAATGGAGTACGAGGAGAGGGATGGCAGGCTGGTGGTGCTGACGGGCGAATTCATCGAGTCCCTAATCGAGCTCGTGGGGAGGGAGCCCGTAAGGGACCTAGCGTACACCGCCCAGTACCTAGCCGGGAAGGCGCTGGCAGAGGCCGGGCTCGAGGCTAGCGGCGCTAGGATCGTCGTAGTGTCTGGAGGGGCGGCGGTAAACGACTACATCGTTAAGGGGATTAAGGAGGCCGCTCAAGGGAGGGCTAAGGTGCTCATGCCTAATGGAGTGCCAGCCGGGGATGGCGGGATCTCGCTAGGACAGGTCTTAGTAGCGGGTCTTCTCGGCTAGACGGAGAGGACCTGCTACTGCGCCTTTAAGCCTGTTATTGACTAGAGGCGTGTAGCGATGAGCCCGATGAGGTTAAACCAGAAGTGCGCGAGGAAGGCTGGGAGTAGCGACCCGCTAATCGCCCTAAAATAGCCAGCTATAACTCCCAAGGCGAGCGCGCTTAGGAGGAGCGCTAGCAGTAGGGCTGGCCCCACGGAGGAGAAAGGTAGCACGTGTACCGCGGAGAATAGGAGGGCTGGGACTGCGATCGAGAGCTTAAAGTGCCCTCTGCGGAGCAGGAAGCCCTGTACGAGTCCTCTAAAGAAGGTCTCCTCGCACACTGGAGCGACGAGGAGAAGGAGGAGGCAGAGCAGTACGGGGTCCCTCGGTAGCTCTAAGGGGCTCTTCTCTCCCTGCGACGCGATGGACACAACGTATACCAGCACCGCTGAGCAAACAATAGAGGTTAGCGAGGCCTTAGCTAGGCTCGACGTGTTTACCCTGAAGCCGTAGTCCTCGGGGCTCCCGCCGAGAAGGCGCATCGCGGCGATGGAAAGCGCGAGGAAGGAGAGCTGCGCTACTAGCCCAGCTACCCAGGGCTTAGCGTTGAGGAGTAGAGCGGCGAGGCTCGCCGACGCGGTGCTGGCCGCGAATACCGCTAGGAACAGGGCTAGAGCCCTAGCGACGCTACCTACCGCGCGCATGAGCGAACTCTGACGCATGCGCGGCGACATAGCGCGACCTGCGATTTTAAGGTTCCCCTAACACGGCTCACACACCCTTCTAAAACAGCATCCGCTTAACCCCTACCGCACATTCTCGGCTATCAACAGCTCCCCGGCACAGCTCCGAGCCTCCTAGCTAGTTCAGCTATTATAGGGTTCCCGGGCTCGTAGACCGCGAGCTTGAGGAGCGCTAGCCTACAGGCTAGCCACACGTTAACTTCCTTGCCAGCCTCCTCCATGCAGAGGAGGAGGGCCCTGTAGAGCGCCTCAGGGTTAGAGCCGCTAATCGCCGCTAGGTCCGCCTTAACCTGCTCCACGAAGTTAAGGGGCGGGTCGAGCAGGTAGAGGCCAAGCATCGGCAAAATGCCCATTACGAGGAGGAGAGCTGCGTACCACAGCCGCCACCTAGCCAGCATGAGCGCCGCGGAGTACAGGAGGAAGCCGGAGGACAGTGAGATGAGCGCGACCCCCACCCCATCTCTATAGTACCTAGGCCCCCTACAGTGCCCAAGCTCGTGGAGCACCAGCGCTACGAGGGCCTCCCGATCGAGGCGCTTAAGAACCCTGCCTATAATAATGAGCCTAAGTGGAACGATAACCGCCGCCAGCTTAGTAAGCGGCAGATGAATGACAAGCCCCTTAACGTCATACGCCCTACGAGCCAACTCCTCAACCCTCTTAAGTCTTGAAACGGATATTAAGGACATGAGTTTTACACTGTGAGAGAGGGTAAAAGATTAACCGCCGCCAGCTAGGCTATCTAATTCCTTCTTCACTCCGTGAAATATCAACAACAAGATACTAGGGTTAGTTAAGTTTTGCTGCATGGTCGGCTTTCCGGCTTGCAGCTGCTACAGTGCTGGAAGCATCTTAATCCTTGGGAGGTTTTTGAAGTGCTTATCAAAAGTGTAGATCTCGTCTATCCCCTTCTCCCTCATCTTAGCGTAGGCTACGGCGTCGTTTAAGCTTACGACGTAGCGCTGGGCGATCGCTAAGGCTTCCTCGTAATCGCTTACTGAGACGCTTAGAACCTCCACGTTATCCAGCGAGATTAGCCTAGCTATGAGGCTTATACTCTCTAGGAGCCCGACCCTAGACTCGACTAGGTTAGCGACCTCGCTAACGTGAACGACAGTCGTGATCACGGGTTCCTCTGCTTCAACCCTCTCGAGCACGGCCTTAGCTGCCTCCTTAACCACCGCCTCACGCGGAGTTAAGGGTCTCCTCGGCTTCAGGTAAGCGTGTAGGAAGACGCTAGAGTCTAAGAACCTAGCCCTCATGGTTAAGCGCCCTTCTAAGCTCGTGAGTGTCCGTGAAATCCTCCACTTCAACCTCTATCGAATCACACAAGTCCGTTAGCTTAAGGTGCTTGATGGGCTTCAGCCTTATCTCCCCCTCAACGATTTCTAAGGTGAACAGCCTAGCTCCAACTTCCCTCCTAACCTTAGCGGGGATCAATATCCTACCCTGCTTGTCCATCCTAACTACCATTACCAAATACCTCACCACTATTTAAGTAGCCAACCATAATATATAATATCTTCCATTTATTAGATGACCTTCTTCACTTAGAGTTCAGCGCTAGAGCAGCTACGACCACGTACGGACAGCTTCTCCTCCACCCTCCTAGCTATATCCATTATGGCCCTCCAGAAGCTGCGAGCGGCTTTAGGCCCCTTACCTCTCGATAAGGCGGTTTCGAGGTCTGGGTCTAGGGGTATCCTGCCGAGTAGCGGTAGGCCGAGCTCTCCTGCTCTCGATGGGCCGAAGACCTCGATCCTCCTTCCCTCGACGTCCATATACGCCATGTTCTCGACGACCCCGATCACGGGCACCTGCTCGCTCCTCAGCAGGTCTATAAGTCTCTTGACGACCGGGATAGCTAGGCTCGAGGGGGTCGTAACGATCAGCGCTCCGGCGCCCTCGCCGAGCACCCTTACGGCCGCTATTGTTACCTCCCCCATTCCCGGCGGCATGTCGACGACTAGGTAGTCGAGGGGGCTCCAGCACGTCTCGGCGAGCATGTTTAAGACAAGCCCCTCCTTGGCCTCGCCCCTAACGGCTATCGCCCCCTCACCCGCGTAGAAAGCGATCGACATTACTTCGACTCCCTGGGCGCTAACAGGCTTAAGCCCCTCCCTGCTGCCCCTTAGCTCGCCGCGCCTAAGCCCCAGGATGATCGGGGCTGATGGGCCGTGGAGGTCTAGGTCGAGGAGCCCAACCCTCCTGCCCTTATCGGCTAAGGCGAGCGCTAGCGACGCGGCTACGACGCTCTTGCCAACGCCCCCCTTGCCGCTGCACACGAGGAGGACCCTAGCTACCCTCGAGAGCTTCTCCCTAGCCATCGCGTACCTGGGGTCTATCAACTCTCTCCACCTCGCAGCTTGAGCTTAACGACCTTAACTCCCATCCCGAAGATCGTTGAGAAGTCCCTGCTACCGCACCTAGGGCACCTAGCGAACGCGTAGACGAGCTCGGGCATGTAGTGTATGGGCGGGTCGAGGCCCCCCTCCTCGTCGGGTATCAGGGGAGCGGCTCGGAGCTGCTCCAGGACCTCCCCCATCCCCCATTCGGCTCCGCACCGCTGGCACCTAAACCTAGCGGGCTCTACCTCCACCTTTAGCTTAGCACCCTTTAGGGGCGTTTCCTCGGAGATCAGCTTGAACGCCTCGCTGAGTATCTCGACGTCGAGCTGGGCTAGCTCACCCACCCTTACGACAACCTCCTCGACCCCGCCTATCCCCTTCTCCTCCACGAACTTCAGCACGGCCCTAACTATCCCGCTGGCTATGCTCCACTCGTGCATGCTCCCCAGCGAGTCGTCGCTGCGCTAGTCTAAAATATTAAGGGCTAAGCGGAAGGGGGAGTGGTGGCGGCGAGGCTACCAGAGGCTATAGAGAGGCTCTACAGGGATAACTTGGGCCTGGCGAGGTCGCTTGCTAGGATAATCGCTAGGTACGCCGAGGAGGTCTACAGGCGCACTGGGAGGCCGATTAAGATAATGAACTTCTGCGGAACCCACGAGTGGACGACCGTCCACTTCGGGATAAGGAGCCTGCTGCCGCCCACCGTCGAGCTGGTTGCGGGGCCCGGGTGCCCCGTCTGCATAACCCCCGCCTACTACGTGGATAGGGTGATCGAGCTAGCGCTAGACGGCGTAAAGGTCTACACGTTCGGCGACGCCTACAGGCTCCCGACGGTTAGGCCCGTTAGGGGCGCTAGGTCACTGGCGGAGGCCAGGGCCTTAGGGGGTAGGGTCGAGGTGGTCTACAGCTTCTTAGACGCGGTTAGGAGGGCTAGGGAGGAGCCGGGGGTGTTCTTCGGCATAGGCTTCGAGACGACAGCGCCCAGCTACGCGGTGCCCTTCTCCAGGGGCATAGTTCCGGAGGAGCTAGCGTTCCTAAGCGTCCTTAGGCTAACCCCGCCCGCCGCGGCCTACGCGATAGAGGAGGCGGTTAAGCGGGGGCTAACCCCGGTTCAGGGCATAATAGCGCCCGGCCACGTATCCACGGTTACAGGGGCTAAGCCGTGGGCGGAGCTGGCCGAGAGATTCAAGCTCCCCGTCGTGGTGTCCGGGTTCGAGCCGATAGACCTCCTCATATCCGTCGCGAGGATACTTAAGATGCTTAGGGAGGGGAGGGCCGGGATAGAGGTCGAGTACAGGAGGGCGGTTACCTGGGAGGGTAACGTGGCGGCTAAGAGGGCGGTAGCCGAGGTGTTCGCGGTGGCCGATGCCGCGTGGAGGGGGCTGGGCTTCATACCGGATAGCGGGCTCGAGCTAAGGGGCGATTACTCTAGGTACGACGCCCTACTCCAGTACGGCATAAAACCCCTAACCCCGGAGAAGTGGAGCTACGACCTGCCGCCAGGGTGTAAGTGCGCCGAGGTAACGCTCGGCGTCTCGAAGCCCACCGACTGCCCGCTCTTCATGAAGGCCTGCACTCCCAGCAGGCCGTGGGGGCCGTGCATGGTGTCGATGGAGGGGACGTGTGCCGTGTGGGCTAGGTTCGGCGGAGGAGGGCTAGCCCGGAAGGTAGCGGAGGATATAGGGCTTTAAGCCCTTAAAGGCAGCTTACGAGCTAGCCACTCCTACTCGGGCTACGCCTAACGACCCCTGGCTTATCTCCTCGGTGCCTCCACAGCCCGCGGCTAAAGCTCAATACCTGTATCCCTAGCTCGTCTATCGTAATGTCGGTTATGAGGGGCTCTACCAGCCCCTCCTGCACCGCGAGGTCGGCTACAACCCTAGAGAGCACTTCACCCCTCTCGCCCAGCAGCTCGAGGACGATAGCGTCCCTAAGCAGTAGGATCCTAGAGATCGAGGACGCCTCTTCAACGTAGTACTCCTCCGCCTCGCTCGGCGGCCACAAGCCTAGGTCCGCCGCTACACTAGGGTCTACTACTAGGCAGGGCCTAGGGCTCTCAGCCCCTCCATTAGCGAGCACGACGATTTCCTTAGCTCTCCCGGAGGACCTAGCGACCGCCCTTACCCTTACCCTTACTACCAATGAAGACACCCACCTTTTCCTTCAGTACCCACCTTCCAAGCCTAAATCTCCCCTCTTTAGGGCGCCTTACCTTACCCTCCTCTATCATCTCTAGTAGCTCCTTAGAAATGAACACTTTACTCAAGCTGCTATCCCCGGTTCAATCGGCGCGTAATTATTTATAAGGCTTCGGACACGGGCCCGCTAACTCCCTACACGTCCGCTGGGCGGTCGCCTTAAAGGGGCTAAGCTCTGCGCTCCTCGAGGGTTATGGCGTAATTTGGCCTACCGAATACTTAAAGTATGCGAGCTCGGAGGAAGTCGTGTGAACGCGAGGGCCGTTTCGCTCGCCGCGCTGGCGTTCGCTCTCTACGTGACGTGCCCGCGGATGACCGCGATGATCTACGCCCAGGCGAGGCAGGCTAAGGTAGACCCCGTCGTGACGATAGCGCTAGGCTGCTTGATCAGCATCCCGCTGTTCCTGGTAATCTTCTACGCGCTAGCGAAGTGGGGACCCGGCGTGGCCGTAGCGCTAGCAGCGGCGTTTGACGCCCTAGCCGCCGTGCTACTGGGCGAGCTCGACCTAAAGGCCGGTATAGAGCTCGCGGTGATTACAGCCTTCGTCTATGCTGGAATAAGGCTAGCTCCCCGCATAGCGAGCGCCATAGTGGGAGGAGGTACGTAGGCCTCCTAAGCCTTCATGGCCTATTAAGCGCCTAGGCTCTGACGAGCTAAGCTGGGGTGAAGAGGTGCTATGATTTTATCAGCCGAGGCGCTCGGAGGGTTGCCGGAGAGGGCGGCTACTCAAGTAGCGTGAACTCGAGCCTGCAAACGCCCTTGTCGACGTATACGTCGATTCTCTTTATCCTAGACTTTAAGCCGAGCCTCTTCCTCAACACGTAGGCCGTAGCGTTAAGGAAGGGGCAGATGAACGGCCTAATGCCGTTCCTTATCAGCCTCCTCTCTACGTCAAGGAGCGTACAGCCCTTAACGTCGATCGCTATCTCGTTACCCGACACCGTTATGTCGAACTTCTCGCTAACCCCGTGCTCCCTCATGAGCCTGCCTATCTCGGCTACTATCTCCTCTACCGAGGCCTTAGAAAAGTCGACCCTAGCCCTCCCTCTCATCTCTTCGCAGATGCTCTCCCCTATGAGCGGCGTGAAGGCTAGGCAGGCCTCGCCCATGCCCTCCCACAGGGCCTTCTCAACGCCGTATATTATCGTCTTAAGTATCTGGGTCTCAACCTCCCCGCCCAACCTCTCCGCCCCCAGGCAGGGGAGCTGTGCTCTTTAAATAGAAAACGCCGGGAGTGGCGCTTAGCGGCTAATTAGCCGCTTAACCTCATCGACGAGCAGTGGTAGGAGCTCGCCAGCCCTTCCCCTCAAGCTAACGTCGGCTATGGCCGTTAACGGCGTCGCCTCCAAGTTAACCTCGACTAGGGCCGCGCCGCCCCTCTTGGCTATCAACGGCAGGGAGGCCGCTGGGTAGACGGCGCAGCTAGTGCCGATGACTAACATACACTTACACGAGCTAGCTAGCTCGACTGCCTCCAGCCAGGCGTCGGCTGGGAGGGACTCGCCGAACCAGACGACGTCAGGCCTTAGGAGCCCCCTACACGCGGGGCACCTAGGTAGCTCCTCCTCTGGGACCCTGCTTAGGCGCACCTTAAATCCGCAGCGAGTACACCTAGCCCTCCTCAAGCTCCCGTGGAGCTCTACGACCCTCTTAGATCCGGCGGCCTGGTGTAGACCGTCGACGTTCTGGGTTATGACGGCAGTTAACAGCCCCATCCTCTCGAGCTCGGCCAGCGCGAGGTGGGCTGGGTTGGGCTTAGCGGAGAGCACTAGGCTTAGCCTCCACTTATACCACGCCCATACCCTAGCGGGGTCCCTGGCGAAGGCCTCTGGAGTAGCTAGCTCCTCGGGCTTAAACCTCTCCCATAGGCCGCCGCGCCCCCTAAACGTCGGTATCCCGCTCTCAGCCGAGACCCCGGCGCCGGTGAACGCTACGACGCGCCCTCTCGCTACGAGCCTAGCCGCCAGCGAGATACCGTTCATTCGATAAGCTCTGCAAGCGGCTAGCTTTAAGGTCGCTTAGGAGTTTAACGTTAAGCTTAAGGGTATAGCGGTTAAACTCGCATGATGGTCGAGAGGTACAGGGTTAAGGTGCACGAGAAGGGTCTCATAGTGATACCGGCTGAGGTGAGGAGGAGGTTCGGGATAGCTCCAGGGACCTACCTGGAGATGGTCGTCGAGGGCGACTCGATCCGCCTACTCGTCCCTAAGAGCCTTAGGCAGGCCTTCGGGATAGACGGGGAGAGAGCGCTTGAGGTTGTAAAGTTAATATCCGCGTCGAGGAGGGCTAAGCTTGAAGAGGAGGTACGTGCTTGACGCCGGCGTGCTAGCCCTCTACTTCGCCGGTCGGGAGGACGCTAGGGAGTACATCGAGGCCGCCTATAGTGGCGGGGCTAAGGTCTACATGTGCGAGATCAACGTCGCCGAGTTCCTCTACAACTACGCTAGGGTCTTCGGCTGGGATGCCGCGCTTGCCAGGCACGCCTTGGTGCGCAGTAGCCCGATAACGGTGGTAGAGGTTGACGAGAGGTTAACTGTAGAGGCAGCTAAGCTTAAGCACAGGCACCTAGGCGCGTTATCGCTAGCGGACTGCTACCTGGTAGCTACGGCTAAGCTCCTTAAGGCCACGGTGGTCACGACCTATGAGAACGTTAAGGACCTGGGGGAAGTGCACACTGTGCTGCTTAAGGTTTAGAGCCCTCCTAGGAAGGCCTCCGGGGCTATCTAGCCTACGTATAGCTGAGCACGTAAAAGTAGGTGAAGCCGAGAAACTTACCTAAAGTGCTCTTGTTCAGATTTTTAGCAGTTTCCTAGCGTTTCCCGAGAGTATAAGCTCCTTTTCTCCCTCGCTTAGCCCAGGCATGCTCTTAATAATCTCTACCTGCCTCCTAGCTGATAGCCAGTCCGGCGTTAAACCTACGACATGGTCGCTACCGAAGATGAACTTGTCGGCTCCTAAGTGCTTAATGTACACGGCTAGCCGCCGCGCCCCCATCTCTTCGGCTATCGTAACTAGGCTATAGGAGGTGTCGAGGTAGACGTTGGGGTGGCCAGCGGCTATGGCCATGAACTCCCCGAAGCCGAAGAGACCACCCATGTGCGCGTAGACTATCGCGGTCTCTGGGCTAGCGCTGGCAGGAGGTCGTAGTCTTCCAGCCTATCGGGCGTGGGCAGGGCGTGCTCTCTGGTCGACTTAAAGTACAGCGTCGACAGGTCGCCCACCATGGCGTGTACCACCACGGGGACTCCCAGCTCGCCAGCGGCCCTAAGGACCCTTACGACGTGGGGGTGGCGTACGCAGAAGCCCTGCATGCCCGGGTGGAGCTTCAGTCCCCTTAAGCCGAGGTCCTTGACCGCTCTCCGCAGCTCCTTTACCGCGACGTCGGCGGGGTTGGGGACGACCGAGGCGAAGCCCACGAGCCTCTTGGGCTCGTAGGATACGACCTCGTACACGTAGTCGTTCGAGACGTAGGGCGCGATGGGGAGGATCACTCCAACATTCACGCCGCTCTCGTCTAGGAGCTGAAGGATTTTCTCAGCGGCTACCTTAGGGGGGACTCCCTCCTTAATCCCCTCTTCCGGGATGTGAAGGTGGAAGTCGATGATCATCGTTAATCCCTAGCTAGCTAAGGGAGCTTCAACGCATAAGTATCGTTCACGGCAAGGGCGCCGACCTAGGACTAAGCCTTTTGAGCTACACTACGTTGGAGCTGGACGCTTGTTACGCCGCTGATCCCTTAAAGTATGCCCCGCCGCTAAGTTGGCTCAAAGCCACCTTGAAATAGTCGTGCTACGCACAGCTTAAAGGGTGCGGGGTTGAGAGGAGGCTTCGTTGAGATCGCCGCTAGGAGCTTAGCGGACGAGCTACTGGCAGCCGAGGTGTATAGGAAGGCCGCCATGCTGCGCGTGCCTAGCGAGATCGGCGAGAAGTTCCTGAGCATTGCCGAGATGGAGGAAGAGCACGCACGCTTCTGGGCCGAGTTCTTGAGGAGAAGGGACTTCGACCCGTCGAGGGTGAGGGTTAGCCGCCTAAAAGTGCTCCTATACGCGCTAGCCTTTAGGCTGCTCGGCCTAGGGCTCACCCTAAGGCTCTTGGAGATGGATGAGAGGGAGGCCGTCGACGCCTACTCTAGGCTGCTGGAACACCCTGGGCTTAGCGAGGAGGAGAGGAGGGGGCTCGCTAAGCTGCTCGAGGACGAGCTGGTTCATGAGCACGAGCTTAGCAGGGAGGAGTCGAGGTTCGAGGAGCTGCTTTCGCACGTTAGGGACGCTGTGCTGGGGATGAACGACGGGCTAGTCGAGGTCCTATCGGTTACGGCTGGTCTAGCCGGGGCTTACGGGGATCCGTTCCACGTAGCGCTTGGCGGGCTAATAGTCGGAGTCGCCGGGGCCCTGTCGATGGGCATAGGGGCTTTCGCTAGCGCTAAGGCTCAGAGGGAGGTCCACGAGGGGACGTTAAGGCGCGTCAAGGCCGCTGCTAAGTACGCCGCTAGTGTGTTCAAGGAGAGGGTCCTGGAGTACATGGTGAGGAAGGGGTTTAGCCATGGGGTAGCTGGCAAGGTAGCGGAGGAGTCGGCTAGGGATAGCGCCCTGCTCTCGAGGATCGTAGCCGAGGAGGAGTACGGGCTAAGGGAGGAGAGCTTAGAGGACCCCGCCCGAGCCGGGGCCTACACGGGAGCTGCGTACATGGTGGGGGCCCTGCTACCCCTCCTACCGTACTTCGCTGGCCTTTCGATAGCGGTAGCGCTGCCCCTCTCGCTAGCGTTCGCTGGCCTTGCGCTAGCGGCTACCGGGTTTATCGTAGCCCTCTCGGCTAACCTACCCGTTGGGAAGAAGGCGTTGGAGATGGTGGCGCTCGGCCTCTGCTCGGCTGCCGCCACCTTCGCCGTAGGTAGGCTGGCCTCCGCCCTGCTCGGGATAGCCGTATAGCGCACCCTTTTAGCTCGGGTTGGGTGACTAGCTTAGATGTCCAGGACGGTTAGGGAGCATAAGGAAGGGGCGCCTAAGGGGCTCAAGTTCTCGGTAGTGGTCGTTAGCACGTCGAGGTTCGAGGCGCTTAAGAGGGGGGAGGAGGTGCGGGACGAGACCGGCGACG
>CAZAZN010000015.1:0-27981 GCA_964489665.1 uncultured Thermofilaceae archaeon | reverse complement strand
TGGATCCTCATCTCCCAATGGTCGAAGGTGTGGGTGCCCTGCCCGGAGGGGGCCTTCCTTACGGTTACTACGAGCCTCTCGACGGGTAGCGGTATGGGGCCGCTCATCCGGACTCCTGCCTTCTCGGCTATCCTCTTTATCTCCTCGCAGACGGCTACTAGGTCCTCGACGGAGGTGCTCTTCAGCTTGATCCTGACTTTTCGGGGCATTGTCGGCCTTCCCTAGCTTTATTCGGCCTTCTTAACCTCGATGACGGTGCCAGCGGCTATCGTCCTACCGGAGTCCCTGATGGCGAACCTGCCGAGCTGAGGTATCTCGGAGTACTTCTCGATTACTACGGGCTTTAGCGGCTTGAACCTGACGATGGCGGCCTCGCCCTGCCTTATGAACGGGGGCTTCTCCTGGGCTACGGCGCCGGTCCTCGGGTCTAGCTTCTGCATTAGCTCCTCGAACCTAACGGGCACGGTGGCCGTGTGGACGTGTAGCACTGGGGTGTAGCCAGCGGCTATAGCGGTCGGGTGGTAGAGGACGAAGATCCTGCCGATGAACTCCTCGGCTACGGTCGGCGGGTTGTCCGGGTGGCCCGCTACGTCGCCCCTCCTCAGCTGGCTCCTCTCGACGCCCTTGACGTTGAAGCCTATGTTGTCGCCGGGTATGGCCTCAGGTATCCTGGTGTGGTGAGTCTCGATCGACTTGACCTCGCCTATTAGCTTGGGCGGCATGAAGATGACCCTGTCGCCCACCCTTAGGACTCCGGTCTCGACCCTGCCTACCGGGACGGTGCCGACGCCCCTTATCGAGTAGACGTCCTGGATCGGTATCCTCAGCGGCTTGTCGATGGGCCTAGGCGGCTCCTCAAACCAGTCAAAGGCCTCTAGCAGGGTTGGGCCGTCGTACCACGGGGTCTTATCCTTGCTTAGCTTGGTGATGTTAACGCCCTCCCAGGCGGAGGTGGGGACGAACGGTATCTTCTCCAGCTTGTAACCGACCATCCTCAGTAGCCTGGAGATGCCGGCCTTAACCTCCTCGTACCTCTCCTTGCTGTAGTTGACGGTGTCCATCTTGTTGATGGCTACGATGATCTGGTCGACTCCCATCGTCTTAGCTAGGAATATGTGCTCCCTAGTCTGGCCAGCCGGGCTTATGCCGGCCTCGTACTCGCCCTCCTTGGCCGAGACCACCAGCAGGGCGCAGTCGGCCTGGCTAGCGCCGGTGATCATGTTCTTAACGAAGTCCCTGTGGCCGGGAGCGTCTATCAGCGTGAAGAAGAACTTCTTAGTCTCGAACTTGTAGAAGCCTAGGTCGATCGTTAAGCCCCTCTCCCTCTCCTCCTTCAGCTTGTCCAGCACCCAGGCGTACTTCCAGGTCTCTCGACCAAGCTTCTTACCCTCCTCCTCGTACTCCCTGATTAGCCTTTCATCGACTGCGCCTATCTCGTACAGGAATCGGCCCATTAGGGTACTTTTACCATGGTCTACGTGCCCTATTACTACCAGGTTAAGGTGTGGTTTCTTTTTAGTGGACATGCTCATATCACCCCTAAACCGACCCTCTCCTCCCCTGAAGTGCGGGTTGCGGTTATAAACGTTCCGCGTCTAAGCTGCGCAAAAAGAATATAGGTAGATCGGGTATTGCGGTGCCGGGTGTGCTGAGTGCCTAGGCCGAGCTTAAGGAGCCGTACTACTAAGCGTAAGCTAGTTAGGACGCCTGGCGGTAGGCTAGTGATCCACATACTGCCTAAGAAGCACGACTACCCGAAGTGCGCGATATGTAAGCGCCCGCTCCACGGGTTCCCTAAGATGACGGCTAAGGAGGAGAGGAAGGGGCATAGGCCGCCCACTAGGATTTACGGCGGCTACCTCTGCCACGCCTGCCTTAGGAAAGCGCTGAAGGAGGCCGTGAGGCATGCCTTCAGCACGACGTAAGGTTTCCATAGCTGTTAGCGGTAAGCCGGGTACGGGGAAGACGACGTACGCTAGGTTCATAGCCGCTAGGTACGGCCTGCGCTACGTCTCGAACGGAATGCTCTTTAGGCAGCTAGCTAGGGAGAAGGGGCTTACGTTCGAGGAGCTGCATAGGATCGCGGAGGAGGATCCCAGCATAGACCGGCTAATCGACCAGAGGGCTATAGAGGAGGCTAGGAAAGGCGGGGTGGTTGTCGAAGGGCACCTAGCGGCGTGGGTGCTTAAGGACGTCGCCCATGTTAAGATAGTGTTCGTAGCCCCGCTAGAGGTTAGAGCTAGGCGGATAGCGGCTAGGGAGGGGCTGAGCTACGAGGAAGCGCTGAAGCAGGTGCTATTCAGGGAGAGGAGCAACGAGGAGAGGGCTAGGAGGTACTACGGGCTAGACATCAACGACCTCTCGGTGGCCGACTTAGTGGTGTCAACCCTCCTGTTAGACGTAGAGGGGGTTAAGAGGGTCGTCGCGGCCTTCTTAGACGAGTATAGGAGGCTACACCCCGAGCTGTTCTAGCACGTTCACATATTTGTGAATATTCACAAGCTTGTGAATCACACATATGTGAATTATTCACATATGTGTGACAAGAACGGTAGCTGACCTGCCGCCTCCGCTAGGGGGAAGGAAAGAGTTAAGACTAACCCCTTAAGCCTAGTGCTAGCCTTGGGGGTGAGCATGCCGAGGATATTCGATGTAGGTAGGATATGCGTTAAGACCGCTGGTAGGGAGGCTGGGAGGAAGTGCGTGATAGTCGACATAATAGACGAGAACTTCGTGCTAGTTACGGGGCCTAAGCCCCTTACGGGCGTTAAGAGGAGGAGGGCTAACATAAAGCACCTTGAGCCCACTCCCTACAAGATAGACGTACCCAAGGGCGCTAGCGACGAGGAGGTAGTTAAAGCCCTCGAGAGCGCCGGCCTGCTATCCATGATGCGAGAGGGGGTTAAGCCTAAGCTTCCCGTAGGTTGAGCGCTGATGAGGTTCGAGCCCAGGCAGGTTCGCGAGGTGTTGATACGGGACGAGGACGTCACCAACCCTGAGTACGGGAAGCCGCCCAGCGAGAGGAGCGTCGAGGAGTTGCTGGAGTACGGCGTAATAAACCTGGATAAGCCGGTGGGGCCGTCTAGCCACGAAGTCGTCGCGTGGCTGAAGAGGATATTTACCGATGTTAGGAAGATAGCCCACGCGGGGACCCTAGGGGGCCTCTAAGCCCGGGGATACCCCAAGGTCTCTGGAGTACTCCCCATAGTGCTGAACAGGGCGGTTAAGGTACTCCCAGTGCTCCTTAAGGAGGATAAGGAGTACGTCGCCGTGATGCGGCTTCACGGCGACGTTAGCGAGGAGGAGCTTAGAAAGGTGGTTAAGATGTTCGAGGCGCCGATATACCAGCGCCCCCCTCTACGCTCAGCTGTGAAGAGGGCCGTTAGGATAAGGAGGATCTACAAGATCGACGTGCTAGAGATTAGCGGGAGGGACGTGCTGCTATACGTGTGGTGCGAGGCTGGCACCTACATCAGGAAGCTGTGCCACGATATAGGCGAGATACTCGGCGTTGGAGCGCACATGCAGGAGCTTAGGAGGATCAGGTCCGGTAGCCTGTCCGAGAAGGAGGGGCTCGTGACGCTTCACGACGTGGTAGACGCGTACCACTTCTGGAAGGAGAATGGCGACGAGGAGGCGATGAAGAAGGTCATACTCCCCGTCGAGAAGGCTGTGGAACACCTGCCCAAGATCGTGATAAGGGACTCGGCCGTGGACGCTATATGCCACGGCGCCCCCTTAGCCGCTCCCGGCATCCTACGGCTCGACTCGAAGATTAGGGTGGGGGACTACGTGGCGATCTTCACGCTCAAGGGAGAGCTAGTGGCAATAGGCGAAGCGCAGATGAGGAGCGAGCAGATGGTCGTCGCTAAGAGGGGTATAGCCGTAAAGCCTAGGTTCGTCGTCATGAAGCCTGGAACCTACCCTCCCATGTGGAAGAAGCGGAGGAGGCAGGCTAGCTAGGTGAGAGCTTGCAGGAACTCCTCCTCGCGCGGGTCGAGGAAGCTCGGGAGGGGGTAAGGGAGAAGCTAGCTAGGTTGCTCAGCGAGGTCGCTATAGCGCTGCTAGGTGCAGGCCTGTTAGCCCTAAGCGCACGCATTAGATTCACGCTGCCATTTACGCCTGTCCCCTTCACCCTGCAGACGATGACTTTGATGGTGCTCATCCTAACGCTTAAGGAACGGGCGTGGCGGAGCGTCTTGGCGTACATAGCGCTCGGGCTCCTTGGAGCCCCATATTCGCGCTTGGCGGGGGGCCGCTCTACCTGCTATCACCGACGTTTGGCTACCTGCTAGGCTTCCTAGCCGCCGCGTACGCCTGTGGAAGATGGAAGGAGCCGCTCTACCCGTACAAGCTGGTTAAGATAATCCTACTTGCTAACGGCCTTGTCTACCTGCTAGGGTACCTGTGGCTTACGGCCTACTACGCCCTACTAGGCTTAGGCCCCTACTCCCTCTACCTTGCCTTAGCCACGGGCGTCGCCCCCTTTATACTGTGGGACGCCGCTAAGATGGGCGTAGCAGCTGCCGTAATCTACGAGATCAGGCGGTTGAAGTCCCGTAGATCACGAGCCTCGTCACGAGCCCTCTAAACTCTACCCTATACCTAACCCCAGAGCGCAGGAGCTCGTCCCGAATATAGCCCTCTAGGAAAGCCTTCCTAGGTAGGCCGTGAAGCGCCGATACCAGCTTTAGGAGCAAGAGAGGCCTACTAAGCTCTTTAGCGGTCTCGGATGCCTCGTGAAGGGGGTACATCGTGAGACAACTCGTAGATCCAAGCCTCCCCCACGCGAAGCACCCTGGCGCACTCTGAGAACACCGCTGACGGCCTTCTCAAGTGGTGTAGCGTGCCCGTAGAGAGTATTAGATCAAAAGCCCGATCCCTAAACGGCAATGCGTGCGAGTCAGCTACTATGACTCCCATCCTATGCCATAAGCCCCTCCTAAGGGAATTCCTTCTAAATATCCGCGCCATGGCTCGAGAGATGTCAACCCCCACTAGCGTGTGAGCGTCGCACAAACGCGCTAAGCTGGCGAGCAAGCTTCCGGGCCCACAGCCCACGTCCAAAACCCTATTGGGCCTTAGCCGCGCAGCTTCCTCGGCCACGTGCTCATGCAGGCCGGAGATCACCCTAGACGCCAACTTGTCGTAAAGCTGTGCCGATCCCCTCGGTATGCCCTGCTTCCACCTCTGAATCGCGATGAAAGCGCGGTTAACGGCATCTAATAACAAGCTGCTCGCCTCGTCCCAGCCAATCTTTCTGCCTGGTGAAGCCCTTAAGAAGCCCTGCGCTAACTCCGCCCTTAAGCGCCTCGAGTAAAAGACTACCAAGCGTTGATGTCCGCCACACTCGATTTAACGAGCGAGAGTGATAGGCCTCTTCGGCCCATCAACCTTCGGTTCAGCTCATGCACTGTTACAGCATTCGAGTTTGTCAGCTCATGAATGGTACAGCATCCCCCTCGCGGGCTAAGCACTCGGCAAATTCATCATCGCAAGGTGAGAATGAGGTTTAGGGATTTAAACTTCTCCCGCAGCTAGGCTTTTAAGGTACTCTCTCATAAGGGGTATGCGCCGCCTCCACCTCTCTAAGACGCTCTCGTCCGCCTTCCTCACGATTACTGGGGAGAGGTATACCTGCTCGCCGAACGACCTAATGGTAGCGAGTACATCGACCAGATCCCCCTCCTTAATGCCCTCTAGGAGCTCCCTCTTCTCCTCCCAAGCCCTGAGGGGCACTGAGCCCTCCTCATCGCTTAAGAGGAAGTCCATGGCCCGTCCTAGGTCCCTGACTTCAGATACTCGGCCGACGACCCTTACCCTCCTTACTAAGAAAACGGCGCCTTCAGACTCGATCGCGAAGAGCCCGCTAGGTAGCCTTCTAGCCCTTGCTACCTCGCTGGGCTTAGCCCAGAAGTACGCGTCGCTGACGTCGATCTCTAAGGCCGTCAACAGGAGCGCCTCACACTATAACTACCCTAGTTCCGAGCGCTTGTCCGGGTAGGGCTTTCCTAAACCTTGCCACTACCCTTCCTTTACAGCCGTGTACCCTCACTATCTTGCCCCTAAACACCTCGCCCGATACGGGGTGCTTCCAGAGCACTTTACGCCCTATAAGGCGCGCTGCCTCACTCCTACTCGTAATCCCCTCGACCTCTAGTATGACTTGGTTCTCCCGCTGCCTATTAGCGCCTAACCTGTAGTGAAGTATAACCCCCTCCATAGCCCTTCCCCGGACCGAAAAGGGAGAAGAAATTGGGCTTAAAAACTTGAGTAGGAAGCTAGTAGACCTCTAACTCGAACATGTAGAACGGTTCCTGCACGCTAACTATGAGGTCGACGCGCGTATTTCCGGAGAGCTTAGCGGCCTTAGCGGCGAGCTCAGCTAATTTTCCCAGTACCTGCTCGATCCCCCCATTGCCCTCGCCTTTAATCATCAACTTGTTCTCGCTTACGTCTACCGATAACGTAGAGTTGGGGAATAGCTCCTTAGCCGTGGCCTCTACGGCTCCCTTAAGCTCCTCCCACCGCACGTTAGCAGGGCGGTTAACGGCTTAGTTAAGCCTTCCGCCTCACCGGGATAATAGCGGCTATACAGGTAGGCGGGACCATATCCGCTAAGTATACCGCGTGGCTAGCCCTGTAGACCCTAAAGCCCATCTCCCTAAGTTTCTTAGCATCTACTACGAGCACTACTGGCCTACTCCACACGCTAGCTCTCCTGTAGGCCTCCTCTAGGCACGGCGTCAGGTGGACCTTGATCCTCTTCATCGGAAGTATGCCGCGAGCCATTATTGAGGATAAGCGGTCTAACGACGTTCCGTGGTAGAGTATCCTAACGCGCTTATCCTCCTCGTACCTAACCTTCACGGGGTAGCTGTGCCCGTAGCGCGCCCTTATCCTAGACCCTACTATCTCGAACCTCCCCTTCGGGTCTAGCGTCGCTAAGGCTACTACGTGCTCAACGGTTAGCCAGGAGTAGTCTGAGCGCGTCCACCTCTCTCTAATCTTCTCCACCAGCTCCTCTAGGCTAACGAAGCCCTCTTTGTCGACCCTTAGCCCTATGGCGTGGGGGAAGTGCCTTAGGAGGCCTGATATCAGCTTACTAAGCCTCTCCCGAGTAAGCGGGTCTAGGATCAGCTCGGCCTTTACCCCACAGTGCACTGGTTCCTCCATGTACGCTCCGCAGATCCTACACCTGTAGATCGCCCCTGTCCCTGACGACCATGAAGACATCGAAGATCTCTCCCCTCCTCACCATCGACTCGTAGATACGCCACACCCTCTTGGCGCTCACTAAGCCCGTGTAGAACCCCTTCTCCTCTAGGACCTCCTTAACCTTGTCGGGAAGCTCGTCGGGGTGCATAAGGGGATCCTTTGAAATCGCCTCCTTGATAGCCTCCGCGATGTCGTCGTTGTAGGGGTAGGGCTTCTTCCTCAATACGCTCACCCGAGCTTCAAGAGCGGCTTAAGCAAGCCCTCATTTATCTTTAAGATCCCTAGCCCGGGGCGCTCCGGCACTCCCCTAATGCCCCTGTCGCAGTAAGCGCCCCCCTCCATTACGAGCCTCTCGGCGAGTAGGAGGTCGGAGTCGAGGTCTATGTACTTAATGTTCCTTAAGGCTAACGCTACGTGGACGCCCGCGGTGATGGCAAGGCCCGTTTCCCCCATGCACCCTATCATATTCTTAACTCCAGCAGCCTCGGATACTGCCGCGAGCTTTAAGGCCTGCCAAGGCCCTCCGCACTTCATCAGCTTGATATTTATGACGTCGGCTGCCTCCGCCTTTATCACCGCGATAGCGTCGGCTAGGCTCTTCACGCTCTCATCAGCGGCTATGGGGATCGGGCTTTCACGCCTTACCTCGGCTAAGCCCCTTATGTCGTCCCACTTGACGGGCTGCTCTACTAGCTCTACATCGTAGTTAGAGATCCTGTCGATTACCCGCTTTGCCTCGTCGACGCTCCACCCCTGATTCGCGTCCACGCGGATCCTAACGCCCTCCCCCACAGCGTCCCTAACCGCCTTAACTCTTTCGACGTCTACCTCTGGCTCTAGCCCCAGCTTCAGCTTTATCGACTTAAAGCCCATCTCAACGTAGGCGACAGCCCTCTTAGCCTGCTCCTCCGGACTCATGATTCCTATCGTGATGTCAGTCTCAACGGTTCTCCTGTAGCCGCCTAAAATCCTGTAGAGCGGTACGCCAAGACCCTTACACCAGAGATCTAGGAAGGACATCTCTAAGGCGGCTTTAGCTGAAGGGCTTCCGCTAACCCGACCTAACACCTCGGCGAAGGCCTCGGGACCCTCGATCTCGACGCCTTTCAGCTCCCTCCAAGCCCTCCTCAGCGTCTCCACGACGAGGTCTACGTCATCGCCTACGATTTTTGGAGAGGGAGAGGCTTCACCAAGTCCGAAAGACCCGTCGTCGCTAGCTAGCTTAACGACTACGTTCCTCGCCTTAACGGAGGTTCCTAGGGATATCGTAAAGGGCTCCCGGTACTCGACCTCAACTAGGAAGGCTTCCAATGCCCTTATCTTAACTGGCACGCGTAAACCCCGCATAACGTGACACTTTAGCCTGACGCTGGGGGATCGCGCCGGGTTCATCTCGTCATCGAATCCGCATGGGGCCTCTCTTCATCTCCCCACTTAGCATTTAGCCTGTCTAGGTTATATCGGTAACACCGCCGCCGTTGGCTTTTAAAGCGCGCCTCTCAAGGGTCTTTAAGGGGGATGAAGAAGGGTGGAGCGCTACTGATCGGTGAGAGAAAGGAGGTGATCTACGACCCCCATTAGCCCTAGCTTTCTCCCAGATAGGCCTTAATCTTCTGCTCTAGGGCTCTGGCGATTCTCGGGTAGTAGCCCACCACCCTGTCTAGTTCCCTACCTCGCCAGAAGAAGATGAGGGTTGGTATGCTTAGCACCTCGTACCTAGACGCTAGCTCAGGCAGCTCGCCTACGTTCACCTTAACGACGATGAGCTTTGGGTAGTACTTTTGGCCCAGCCGCTCGACGATGGGCGCTATTAGCCTGCAGGGCGCGCACCAATCGGCGTAGAAATCGGCTAAGACGAGCCTATCGCCCTTGATCACCTCTAAGAACTCGGCCTCGGATCTTACGCGCACCGGCGACTCAACGGGGGGCCTGAGGGCCTTTTTATACAGGTCGATCATCTTCTTTGAGAGTATCATCCGCTCGATCTCGTCCTTGGACATCGCTGTTGAGGAGGCTTACGCCTATTTAAGGCGGGTGCTCACCATCGAACGATGATTAAGGTGGGCACTTGCGGCTGGTCCGCTAGGGGCGGGAGGAAGAAGTACTTCGAGTACTTCTCCGTAATAGAGCTCCAGGATACGTTCTACAGGCTTCCGAGGGAGTCTACCGCCCGTAGGTGGAGGGAGCAGGCTCCCGAGGGCTTCGAGTTCACGGTTAAGGCGTGGCAGGCGATCACGCACCCACCAACCTCCCCCACTTGGAGGAGGGCTGGCGTAAAGGTTAGCGAGGAGGAACGCGACAAGTACGGGTACTTCAGGCCTACCGACCAGGTATTCGAGGCCTGGGAGAGGACTAAGCGGATATGCGAGATCTTAAAGGCGAAGTTCGTAGTGTTTCAAACACCCGCATCCTTCGGGTACAGCGAGGAGAATGTCAGGAACGTCGAGGCGTTTTTCTCCTCGATAGATAGGGGCGGGTTAATCCTCGGCTGGGAGCCTAGGGGCACGTGGCACGAGCACAGGGGCATGCTGAGTAGGCTCCTAGATAGACTAGACCTAGTTCACGTAGTCGACGTGCTACGCCGTGACCCGGTTAGGACCCCGGGCATAGCCTATTTCAGGCTACACGGGTTGGGCGGAAGAGAGGTTAACTACCGCTACAAGTACACGGACGAAGACCTCGAGAGGTTAAAGAACAAGGTCCTCAAGTACGCTGAGGAAGGGGACGTGTACGTAATGTTCAATAACGTTTACATGTTCGACGACGCGCTGCGGTTTAAGCGGATGGTGGGTGTAGGGGATGAGTAGCGTAGAGGAGCTTAGGAGGAAGTACGATCGAAGCGACATGTACAGCGTTATCGTTAGGCTTCCAGAAGAGCTAGGCGAGTCCTACGAGAGGTTTAGCGAAGTCGAGCTACCGTCTAGGCTGATCATAGCTGGACGCGAGCGTAGGCTAGACGATATTAATAAGGTGGCTGTCGTCGGGATGGGCGGCTCGGCGATCGGAGGCGGCATAGTCTACAGCCTTCTAAGCGACCGCCTCGAGGTCCCTTACTACGTGTTTAGGAGCTTCATGTTACCAGCATTCGTTGACCGGCAAACGCTCCTCATCTGCATAAGCTACTCCGGTAACACGGACGAGACCCTAGCTGCGTGCGCCGAGGGTATAGGGCGAGGCGCCTACCCCGTCTTCGTAACCTCTAACGGAGCCCTTAGCAGCATTGCGCAGAGGTTCGGCATCCCAACCTACAGGCTTCCGCCAGGGCGGCCTCCACGCACTGCAACGGCCTTCATGGTATCAGCGATACTCAGGGCGCTAGAGGCAGCGGACCTGATCCCGTCCCTGGAGGAGGAGGTTAAGGAGGCGGTTAGCTTCTTGAGGAATAAGCGCGACGATTACGCAAGCCTAAGCGAAGACTCCCTCCCCTATAGGCTAGCGTCGGCCATTAACGGAAAGGTACCGCTGATCTACGCGTACGCTCCCTACACCTCAGCCGGCTTTAGGTTCAAGACCCAGATAAACGAGAACGCTAAGTACCACGCGTTCTTCGCGGAGCTACCGGAGGCTAACCATAACGAGATAATGGGTTGGGAAGGAGGACTGGCTGCCAGCTACCACGTCGTGATCTTCCGAGGATCTAGGGAGAGCGAGGAGATGAGAGCTAGGGTAGACTTCTGGAGGGAGCTGCTCTCCAAGCTCGGCGTGGGTATTACCGAAGTTAAGGCTAAAGGCCCTAACCTGCTAGCCGAGCTGTTCTACCTAATTCTAATAGGCGACGTAGCCTCCTACGTCCTAGCGCTGATGAGGGGGATCGACCCAACGCCCGTCGCTACGATCTCCAGCCTAAAGAAGTACGTTGGTGAGAGGGTTAGAACTCGCGAGGAGGTCCTTAGGATGCTCGGGATCTCCTAAGCTGAACTTCAAGAGCTATTTCCGCTACCCGGTCGAGAGGTGCCTTTACCTCTTTCCACTCCTCCATAACCTTCAGCGTATAGACGCCTTCCTCAACCTCCCTCCTGCCGACTATCACTACGAGAGGTATGCCTAACTTACCGATGCTCTCTAGCGCGCTGGAGAGCTTCCTCCCGCTGATATCGAGCAGGACCTTAACACCCCTAGCCCTTAACTCCTCAGCTACCCTAGCCGCGTACCTCAACATTTCCCTCTTAACGGGCACTACCGCCAACGTGGCGGGCGCGTAGTTGAATCCTTCAAAAGCCCCCTCAGCCTTTAGAGCCTCGATTAAGCGCTCCAGACCTATAGCCATCCCCGTTGCTGGGAGCTGGGGGCCGCCTACGACCTTAACTAGGTCGTCGTACCTGCCTCCCCCGGCTACGCTCCCGACGTCCAGCGCCTTAAGGGCTTTAACCTCGAACACGAAGCCCGTGTAGTAGGCTAAGCCCCTAACAATGCTGTAGTCGATTAATACCTCTGGGCTCGATATCCCGTACCCCTCCTTTAGCTCGTCTAGGATCTCAGCTAGCCTCTCTAAGCCCCTTACCCCCTCCTCGCAGCCCCTAAGCTCCTCCTCCATACGATTGAGCTTTTCCTCGTTGCTCCCCCCGCTCATGATCGCGTCTAGCACGCGCCCTGCGCGCTCCCCGAGGCCTAGCTTAGCTAGCTCTCCCTCGACGTAGGCACGCCCCTTCCTCTCGAGCTTATCGAGCGCTCGTAGGGCGTCTCCAAGCCTCTCCGGCCTAAGCCCTGCTGAGATGAGCAGGGACTCTACAACCCTCCTCTCATTTATCCTAACCTCTAGGCTTGAGAGCCCCGCTCGCCTTAGCGCCCTCACGGTTACCGCCACTACCTCCGCATCGGCTGGGGCGCTACCCACTCCCATAAGCTCGATGCCTGCCTGCCAGAACTCCCTTAGCCTACCCCTTTGAGGCTCCTCGTACCTCCACACGGGCTGTATGTAGTAGAACCTGAGGGGTTTAGGCAAGCCGGGGTTTTGTGCAACTACCCTCGCTATCGAGGTGGTTAGCTCGAACCTTAAGCCCAGCTTCCTGCCAGCCTTATCCGTGAACCAGTAGATCTGCTCCTTAACCTCCTCGCCAGCCTTAGCCTCTAGGAGCTCTAGGTGCTCGAACGCTGGGGTTAGGATCTCGCCGTAGCCGTATAGCTCGAACACTTCCCTTATCCTCTCCGATACCTCGCGCCTCTTAGCCATGTCCTCTGGCAGGTAGTCGCGCGTTCCCCGTGGCCGCTGGAACAACGCGCTCACCGGCTTCTAGCCTAAACCGGCTCTACGACGTAAATGTTATCCTTATCCCTAAGCACTCGAGTGATTAGCTCAGCGCCTAGCGGGGGCTCGCCTCGTACGCCCACTATAGCTACTAGCCTACCACGTGCCTCGCCTAGCCACTGCCCCCTCCACCAGCCGGGGCCTACAACTCTCACCTTAACCTTCTCCCCTCGCCTCATCACTTTAGGTAAGCTCGGCGCCCTCCTTAT
Organism: uncultured Thermofilaceae archaeon; assembly: GCA_964489665.1. Taxonomy (GTDB): domain Archaea; phylum Thermoproteota; class Thermoprotei; order Thermofilales; family Thermofilaceae; genus CAZAZN01. The sequence goes on along the minus strand of CAZAZN010000015.1, from coordinate 15,309 downwards.
CCCGAAGTCCTCAGGCCTGAGGATTAGCTTAACTCCGTACTCGTCCTCCCATCTCCTAAGCCTCCTGTAGAAGGCCTGCCAGCTCATGGGCCTAACCCCCCTAGGCTTTCTCCCGTACTTGTGCGCCTCGTACTTCTGGATGCCTAGAGGAGGCCACCTCTTACCCGCGCCTATCTCTAGGGCGAACTCTATCAGCTTTGGTATCTCCCTATCGTTAACCCCGGGCACCCATACGGGCGCTATCAGGAGGTCCATCCTCAAGCTAGACGCTATGTAACGCGCTACCTCTAGGACTTTCTTAACATCAAACCACGGCGCACCGGCCAGCTTCTTAGCTAGTTCTGGATCGACGGCGTCTATCGAGAGGTTAATGCGCGAGAGGCCGGCGTCGTCGAGCGCGTCAGCCAGCTTAGCCGTTAGCCGAGCCCCATGGGTTTCTAGCGATACAACGCCCACCATCGGCATCTTGCTAAGCCTCTCGACGAGCTCCACTATCCAAGGGTAGGTAAGCGGGTCTCCAACCGAGTCGATGTGCGCCTGCACCTCGCTAACCCCCTTAAACCTAGCCACAGCCTCAAACCACTCGAGTAGGTGATCTAAGCTCACCAGGTACTCTGTCGCCCTCTTCCTAGAGCTAGGCCCCGCGTCGACAGAGCAGAAGATGCACGAAAGGGGGCATAGCGTAGTAGGCCTAACCTGGAGCAGGTTAGTTCCCCTATCGACTAACCCAAACGCTAGGTGACCTACTAGCGGGAGGTTACGTGGTACCCTCCAGAGCCGCCTAGTCCTGGCCAAAGAGCTCCCACTCTTCCTCCTCCTCACTCTCTCGATGCTTACCTCCGAATACCGCTTCGAGGTAGTCCTTTAGCTTCTCTAGGAAGCTCCTCCGCTCGTACTCGACGAGAACGTCGTAGCCCGCGGGGATGAACTCTACGCTGGGCGCTAGCAGCTCCTCGATGTCCCTCCTAAGCTTATACCTCCTGTAGAGGAAGAGCGCCGCCGCTGCCCCCCCACCCATGCCGACGAACATCGTCATGGTTTCCGCCGTGCTAAGCGGTAGCCCTCCGAGGTCGAGCAGGACGTCTAGAGTTATCAGCTCGGCGATCAAGCTTGACCTCTTACCCGGTACCAGCTGCTTAACCGCGCATGCCCGCCCCCTATAGCAGACCTTAACCTCGCACACGCTCCCGGGGGGCATCGGGATACGGGGTAGCACTAGGATGTCGCTAGAAGTGCTACCCCTAAACGCAACCACGGTCCCGTTAGGTAGCTTCACGCGCGCAATCGCCGTGAACCCCGAGAGCGGCTGCCCAGTAGCTCCCCTAAGGCTAATCTTTAGGTCGTATACATGCGCGATTAGGTTGAGCGAGCCCTTCCTGAGCTCCTCAAGCCCTACGCGAGCCCTAGTGAGTACTAATCCGCGCCACAGCACGGCAACCGTATACTCGTCCTTGAACAGGTGCTTAGCCACGGCCAGGCCTCCGGCGTCCGTCCTTAGGGTTAGCGCCGATCCGCTCGCCCCCCTTACTACTACCTGAGCGCCTGGCAGAGGCCGCCCCTCGACGTCCGAAACCTTTACGCTCAACGTGTAGAGGTCGAGCTTAATCTCCCTAGTCGAGCCTAGTGCTAGAGGCCTTACCCCGACGTTGAGGAGCGAGTCGTATATGACGCGCTTACCCCACTCGACTACCAGTCTCAGCGGGTACGATGACGGCACCTCGTCTACGTGGAGCTTGAGGGAGGGCTGCTCCCTATCTGTAGCCTCCTCGTCTACGACTCCATAGCCTTCGAGAATTAACCTCGCCTTAACACCGCTGGGTAGCGTGCCCGCATAGGCGGTTAAGACTATATCCACGCTTGAAACCGGCACCCTAACCTCGACCGGCCCCCCTCCCTTGACGTAAACCGTTACGGGCTCTACGAGGAGGGCGGCGCGCCAGTAGTACTCCACCCTGTAAGCCCCTTCGGGAGCCTCGCTAAGGCTCACGAGCCCCCTGCTATCCGTCTCGAGGAGAAGCCTCTTACCTAGCGGCGTCGTTACGAATACTGGCGCGCCCCTCAGCGGCTTCCCTTGCTCATCGACTATACGTAGCGTAACAGCCTTAAGCAGTCCTACCTTAATGTTAAAACTGCCGGATCCGGAGACATCTATCTCCTGGCTGTGTATAAGCCCTTCAGACGCGTAGACGCGAATTAGGTACTTCCCGTACGGGATGTTGGACAGCTTTACCACGTTATCGCTCTTAAGTACACTTTCAGCGACTAGGGCGTTATCCCTCGACCTGTACACCTTAACAGTAACGTTCTCGCCCTTTAGCTCCCCGCCCTCCGTCCTTACGAATTCTAAGACAACGCTTGATGCTACCGATACTCTACGCTCTAGCGAATAGCCCTCGCAGCTGACCCTTACGCTACCGAGCCCTAGGTCTACAACCTCCTCTATCAGCCTTTGCCCGTTAGCTTTCCAGCGGTACTTAGCGCTTACCAGCCTGTAGCTACCAAAGGGCAGTAGGTGCTCATAGCTGTCCGAGGTAAACGTACAGCTTATGGACTTACCCTCGATGTAGCCTTCAACTCGAATCTCGAAGTCCGGCAGTTTCTTCCCTTCGTCGTTCACTAATAGGAGCCTAACCGGGGAGACATTAGCGTAGATGTCGACGGTTTTCTCTAGAGTCTCGTTCTTAGATAGATCCACTGTTCCATTATAGACCAGCACGCCCCTCCAGTACACCTGGACTACGTAGGTCCCGCTAATTAGCCCCTCAAACTTACAAACGCCATTATAGCACGTGCTCTCGTTAACGATGCACCTCTCCTCGCTACAGGTCCTAAGGTATACCTTAGGGTATAGGCCGCTTTCATAGACCTTCTCACTACCGCTACACGTCCTTATAGTAAGCGTGAGAGATATGCTCCCTTGAGCTTTTACGACGCTAAACGTAGTAAATATAGATAGGGCTAGCATGAACAGTAGTAAAGTGATTATGTAGGCGCGAGCTCGCTCGGGAGTCCCCATTAATCCTCGCCCAAATAACGGCGATCGACGTTATTATGGTTAGAGCTGCCTCGTCGGCTATCCTAGGGTGCCCTCCTGAAGAAGCCTTTCAGCCAGGTCCCTCATCTTACTCCTCTTTTGCTGGTGCTCAGCCAGCCACCTCGATATTACCTCCCAGGCCTTAGCCTTGCATTCGCCACAGAGGATGTTGCCTGACCTACACTCCTGGTACAGCTCGTATAGCGCCTTATCGTCCTCCTGGAAGTGGACGGAGAGGAGCTCGTAGAAGACCACGCACTTCTCCGGCTCTCCCCCTAGCCTCCTCTGTTCCTCGGCAGTAGCTCTTCCCCCGGTAAAGGCGTTTAGCACCTTCTTCCTCGCGCTCTCGAGGTCCTCGTTGAGGTATAGTATCCCCATGGGGTTGCGCTTTGACATCTTCTCCTGGCCCGTAAGGTCCCTTAGGAGCTTGTGGTAGGTAGCGGCGGGCAGTATGAAGCCGAACTCGCTCCTATACCTCCTAGCGAGGTCGCGCGTTAAGCGGATGTGTGGATCCTGATCCGCGCCAACCGGTACCAACGTCGGCTTAGGCCCTCCCCTCTCTGGCAGTTGAGGAGCTAGTATATCTCCTGCTTGCACTAGCGCCGAGAAGTACAGCCCGAAGGGCCTGTCGCCGTAGATCGCCTCGAGCGTATTGTAGGTTACGCCCCTCGAGAATATGAAAGCTAGCCTAAGCACCGATATTTCCTGCGACTGCCTGTACACATAGACCCTGCGGGGATCTAGCCCCAGCGCTAATAGGTCCATTAGGTTACTTACGGCTATTTTATAGCTCTCTTCGAGGGGTATCTTGTTATCCGCATAGGCCTCTAAGTCGGCTATTGCGTAGAAGCCAAACGCCTTCGGCGAGAGGCTTAGGAAGTATATGAACTCCTCGGCCGTGAGCTTAGTCCCTAAGTGAAACTCGCCTGAGGGCTTAATGCCCGTCATTACCGCGTACTCGCGTCCCTCCTCTATCGCCTTGAGGATTACTTCGAAGTCCCTATGGCCGAAGATTATCCTTCTGCGTATTAGCCTGTGAACGTGGGGGAGCTTCTTCCAGAGGTCTTCTGTGAAGGGGCTTATACCGAACTCCTCCATTAACCTCCTGTAGTCCTTGACGTAGGAGACTCCCCATGGATCTAGCTTAAGCTCCTGCTCCCCCACATTCAACACCTAGCTGGTAAGCCGGAGGTGGGGTAAAAACCTATAATGCCTGACGACCTCTAAGCGCTTGGATGATGACCCTCCTCTCAAGCGAGCTGTGACGAGCTGGTAAGGTGCTGACGCAGCATATTCCTGTATTAAGAAAGGAGATTGCCCGCTACGGGAGGATTGATAAATATTTAAAAGAGATTTCGTAACGTACTATCGGGGTAGGCATGTCTAAGAGGCGGAGACGCGGCATCAGGGGCTTCAATATAACAAGCCTCCCCTACGAAGTCAAGGTGTACATGAATAACCAGGTGCTAATCCCGGCTCAGCTTGTAAGGTCTTTAGGGATACAGGGCGCTGAGAGGGCTAGGGTTACGCTCGAGTTTAAGGGCAAAAGGGCTACCGTCGAGGTTAAGCTCCTTCGGACGAAGTACACGGACTCTAGGCAGTTCACTATACCTAAGGAGGTTAGGTTGAGGTTAGGGTTAAAGCCCGGCGATATTATTAAGGTTTTGAAGATCGAGAGGATTTAAGATGCTGAAGGTTCAAAGCTCTGATCGGTGAAGAGACCGCTACATGCTGAGATACCAATTATACGCGGGGACTACATGCCATTACTTAATGTAAGGGCGAAAGCTATTAGATGTCGAAGTTATGACCGGCGATGCTAGCATGGAAGTACGAGAACTGCCCCTAGCACAGGCTAACGAGAAGTTACAGGAGCTGTACAGGGAGTACGTTGAGGCCGTATCGAAGAACGACTACGATAGGGCTCTGGAACTCGGCTCGGAGATAGTTGAGGAGCTTTTAAGGCTAGCCCACGAGTACGTTATACCGTCGCTTACGACTCCACTAGCTAGGAGCGTTGCTAGCAAGATAGTCTCGCACCACGAGAAAGCCTTAGCGTTCGTTAAGGGGGCTAGGGAGGCAGCTAAGTCCACTCCAGTGTTGTATTCGTTTGGCGTTAAGGAGAAAGCAGTTGAGGTGTTAACGGCTACGATTAACGGGCTATTCAGCTTCGTTATGGGCGCGCTAATCGTGCTCTCAGACATCCTAGCCATCCGAAGAGCTAGCGAACAGAAACGAGAGAAGAATAACTTGGTGCCTAGGGTGCTCTAGTCGAGCGTTAAGACCTTAAGGTAGTTCTCAAAGGGCTCGAGATACTTCCTCAGGACCTTGGGAACGCCCACCGTGCCGTCCTCCCTCTGGTAGTTCTCGAGAATCGCGGTCATGGCCCTAGTAGTCGCTATCGCTGTGCTGTTTAGCGTATGCACGTAGCCTTCGGCAGGGGCTCCACGAGCTTTAGCATACCTAATATTTAACCTATAAGCTTGATAGTCCGTCGTATTGCTACAAGACACCATCTCCCTGTACCTGCCCTGTGCAGGCATCCAAGCTTCAAGGTCGTATTTCTTAGCCGCCACCACCCCTAGGTCTCCCGAGCATATGTTAACGACCCTATAGGGTATCCCGAGCCCCTGCCAGAGCTCCTCAGCGTTCTTTATGAGCTTCTCGTGCCACTCCCACGACTCCTCGGGGAGCGAGAACACGAACTGCTCGACCTTGTTGAACTGATGGACCCTGAATATACCCTTAGTATCTTTGCCGTGCGCGCCAGCCTCCTTCCTGAAGCAGGGGCTCACCCCCGCGTAGAGTAACGGGAGCTCGCTCTTCGGTATAGTCTCGTTCATGTGCAGTGCCGCTAGCGGGTGCTCGGCTGTGCCTATGAGGTATAGGTCTTCGCCCTCTACCTTGTAGATCATGTCCTTGAAGTCCTCAAAGCTTATTACGCCTTCTAGCGGCGCCCTCCTCATCATAAAGGGCGGCTCCACTATCGTGAAGCCCTTCTTCGCGAGGTATTCTAAAGCGTAGAGGGTTAGTGCTAGGTCTAGCCACACGAGGTCATTATAGAGGTAGTAGAAGCGTGCGCCAGCGACTTTAGCTGCGCGCGGTATGTCCGCTAGTTTGAGCTTCTCGACTAGGTCGGCGTGCCCTAGAGGCTTCTCCTCGATGATCTCATACTCGACGTTAAACCCCTTGGTCTCTTCGAGGAACCTGTCTAAGTACCCCCTCCAGACCTTGGGCTTACCCCAGTACCTAATTGGCACGTTCTCGGTCTCGTCCCGCCCTATAGGCACCGTTTCGTGTATAATATTCGGTATCCTTCTCAGAACCCTCTCCCTCTCGGCCTCGAGCTTCTTCAGCTCGCTGGTCTTAGCGCTTATCAGCTGGCTAAGCTCCTTAGCCCTGCGCCTCGCCTTCTCCCTATCCTCGCCCGATAGCCTAGCTATCTGAGCTGATAGCTTGTTTAGCTCGTGCCTTAGCCTATCGAGCTCCGCCTTCGCCCTCCTCCACCTCCTATCCAGCTCGAGGGCTTTGTCAACTATGCTGTCGTCCATGAAGCGCGCTCTAAGCGACCTTCGAATTACGTCGGGGTCGTTACGCAGGTAGTAGAGTATGCTCCACAAACCCACCGCCCTCGCCAGGAGCCTAGATATTCTCTACTTAGAGCCCTTAAGGATGTCGCACTATAGCGGGGGAGGCTCGTCCTTAACCCCCTTTCTATACCTTTCGATCCAAGAGAGGAACTCCTGACTGGGAGGATCGACCTCGTAGAGTAGCTTTCGATAAGCTTCCAGCCCCGTGTACTCGACGCCTAATAGCTGGTTGTAGGTGTAATACTTAGCGACGCCGGCCTCCTCGATTAACGATCGCCAGTCCTCGGACCTTAGTATGTGGTGCGTGACCACTACCTCCTCGGCGAGCTTAGACGCTTCTGCTAGGTTACGTAGCCCCCTCTCGACGTCCTCCCTCTTAACCTTCTTCCCCGCTAAGTATGCGGGAGGCCCGCCTATAATCAAGACGTTCGGCTCCACCGAAGCTATTACCCTAAGGGCCTCTTCGGCCATAGGTCCCTGAACGTCGGGCGCGTACAGCAAGGATTCACCCCGGCATCTAACGGTGAACGCGAGCACGAAGCCTAGCTTACTACCCTCGGGCCCGTGGGGGAGAGGCGGAGAGGCCTCGATTACGGTCTCGCCCACCTCGTACCTCCGCCCATCTACTACCACTACCTCCTCGCACACCCCCTCCAGCGCTTTAAGGAACGCCCTAGCCCTCTTGCTCTGGTTAAAGTTTATATTGTTCTTGAAGTCCTTGAGCAGGACCACCTTACCGTCGTAGATTTCCCTAATGGTATCGTCCTCCGTCCACTCATACCACGACTTAAAGCCGGGCGTATAGTGGTCGAAGTGGTAGTGGCTTACGGTCACTATATCCGCCCTCCTAGCGTATTCGATTATGCGCCTCCTAGCCTCCTTCACAGCCCTAAACTCCTCTGGGTGCGGTGGAAGGCCGTACCGCCTAGGCGCTAAGCTTACGCCAGCGTCGAAGAGGATCCTTACGTCAGGCGTCTCGACGAAGAGAGCCATGGACCTAACTCCTAGGCTCTCGTCAGCTAGCGGTACTACCTTAATTCTCCTAAGCCTCATTTTCCGGTAACACCTTATGCCTAAACTGCCTTAGGTACCTCTCCTTAAGCTCCTGAAGCGTCGTAATCTCGTCCGGCGACTTATCCCACCTGATGCGGACTATCCTAGCGAACCTTAATGCTAGGCCCGACCTGTACTTAGGGCTACGCTGAATCTCGTTATAAGCTACTTCTACCACGATCCTAGGCACTACGTACACGACGTAACCCTCCTCCTTAACCTTAAGCTCTAGTAGTCGCTTAGTCATCTCCTCAAACTCCTCGTCGGTTAAACCCTTGAACGTCTTGCCAACCACCATGAACTCGCCGGTCTCCTCGTCTCGCACGGCGAGGTAGTAGTCGCTAAGCCAGCCCGCCCTCCTCCCGTGCCCCCATTCAGCGGCGACTATTACGCAGTCCACGGTATCGGCCGGTTTCACCTTAAGCCACTTCCTACCACGCCTTCCGGGCTCGTAGCTGCTGTTAAGCATCTTCCCTATAACCCCCTCGTGCCCCTCCTCTAGCGCGCTCTTGAGGAAATCCTCAGCCTCCAACCTGCTGCTAACTACGCGCCTCTTAGCGAGGAGCTCGGCCTCCGCTACCTCCTCGAGGAGCTTCCACCGCTCGCTATAGGGCTCGTCGATTAGCACCCTTCCATTTAAGTAGAGCAGATCGAAGAGGAAGAGCTTGAGCGGGACACGCCTTAGGAAGTCCTTGAGCTCGCGCTGCCTCCTCACCCTCCGAACTATCTCCTGGAATGGCACCGGGCGCCCATTTACCACGCCGAGCGCCTCGCCGTCAAGTATTGCTTCGCGCGCTCGGACGTGCTCCTTAACCGCCTCAACCACGTCGGGTACGCTTTGAGTTATGTCGGTAAGCCTCCTAGTGAATACCTTAACCTTATCCCCTTTAACGTGTATCTGAACCCTAACTCCGTCGTACTTGTACTCTAGCGCGGTCGTGCCGCCATGCTCCTTTAAGACCTCCCTGACGTCGTAGGCCATGTCGGCGAGCATTGGCTTAACGGGCCTGAAGAGGGTCAGCTTAACCGACCTCACGCCACTAGCCCCTCCCCCCACCGCTATCCTCGCAAGCTCCCCAACGTCGCCAAGGAACATGTAGGCCCTTCTCATCTCATCTAGCGTTACACCCGCTACGCTAGCTAGCGCCTCAAGCATGACCCCCTCACTAGCCCCCATCCTAACCTCGCCGAAGATAGCCCTAAGCAGGAAGTCAGCCTCTAGGTCGCTAAGCCTGCTGAAGAGGCTAGTTAGGAGCCTCTCCTTCCTCCTCCTCGACCCCTCCCCCCTAACCTTAGCAATCCTCTCCAAGATCTCGTAGACCTCCCTTAGGGATGAAGAGCCCGAGGCGACTAGTAGCTGCTGCCCGCCCCTCACCTCCCTAAGGACCCTGTATATAGTGGAGGGGCCGACATTCAGCTCTAGGTCTGAGCTGGGAGGGAATATCCGGCCGCACATGAACCTAGCCGCTATCTCCGCGTCCTCTGGCGGCATACGACTTAAGGCCGCAGCCAATAGCCTGACCTTCTCCTTCCTAGAGCTAATCCTAGCTACCTTAGCTACAAGCTCCGCAACCTCCCTAAGCGTTACCGCCTTGCTGCGCTGCGATCGCATACGCGCCGAGAGAGTATTAAGCCGGGCTGAGATCAAGGTAGCGGTAAGAATTAGTGGCTATCGGGTAGTGTATCGGGGGAAGAGGTGCATGGCGCTAAGCGAGGAGGTTAAACTGTCTAGAGGGCTCTACAGGATTTACGGACCTTTAAAGATGGTAGTGGAGGAGGGCGAGCTGTTCTTCCTAGGCCGCTACCTAGGCCCCGGCGGGGAGGTAATAGTACCATTTGAACGCACGGCATGCATCGAGGTGCTAAGCGAAGAGGCTCGCGTACGGCTTTCAAAGGGAGTTGGCGGAGGGTACGAGGAGGCTAAGCCGGAAGAGGAGGCCATACTCGAGTGGAGGCGCATATGCGAGGACATACTGCAAAGCTCAGCTCGCAGGGTCGTCATAGTGGGCGAGGTCGATAGCGGTAAGTCCGCGTTTTCAGCGTTCCTGCTCAACTACGCCCTGGAGAAGGGGCTGAAGACAGCGCTAGTCGACGCCGACGTAGGACAGAACGACGTGGGCTATCCGGGGACCGTGGCGCTAGCCTTCCCGAAAAGGCCCATCGCGTGGACCCGCGAGCTAAGCGCGGAGAAGCTCTACTTCGTAGGCTCTATAACGCCCTCGGGAAACGAGGAGGCAGTAGTGCTGGGAGCCCATACCCTAGCCGAGGAGGCGGAGAGGCGCGCCGACCTAGTGGTAGTGAATACCGATGGCTGGGTGGACGGGGCTAGAGCGCGCAGGTACAAGATAAGGCTAGTACTAAGCCTGCGCCCCGACGCCCTCGTGGTGATGTACGGCACTGGAAGGGCCCTCTACCTCCAGCGCTACTTTAGCCGCCTTACCACGGTGTATGTAGCGAAGACGCCGCTCGTCAAGCTGGATAAGCAGAGGGAGCTTAGGAGATTTCACAGAGGTGCCGCCTACGCAAACCTGTTAATGAGCTGCAGTAGGCTTACGCTAAGCATAGACGAAGCCCCCCTGCTGGGCTCGTACCTCTTTACCGGGAAAGCCGTAGACGGCGAGAAAGTGGAGGCGCTAAGCCGCGAGCTCGGCGTAGAGGTGGTCTACGCGGAGTGGCACGGCTCCCAGGTAACCCTAGTCCTCCCCGACGCTAAGTCGCTAAGCACGGCTAGACGCGGCCTCCACAAGGTCAAGCAGCTGCTGGGCGCTAAGGGGGTTAGGCTGCTCACCCCCTCCGACCTCAAGGGCATCCTCGTTGGCGTGCTAGGCGAGGGGTACGAGACTTTAGGCGTCGGGATAATCCAGAGCCTTGACTTTAAGTCACGCAAAGTTCACGTGCTTGTAACGCCCCTCGAAGGAACTGTTAGGGGATTGCTCCTAGGCAACGTGAGAATAGGGCAGGGAGATCTCGAGGATAGGAGGATCTCCCAGCCCATCTAAGTTCCGCTTAGGAGCTTCTCCAGCTCCTCCCTACTCTCAACGATCTTAAGGGGCTCCCACCAGAGGACTCCCTTACTAGAAGTAGACGTTACGAGACCCTTAAGGGCTAGTAGTCTAAGGGCCTGATAGAGGGCGGAATAGCTCTCCACAACGCCCTCGCTCGTAGCGCGCCTAAAGAGCTCGGGCGTGCTTATCTTATTCGCGCTAACAACCAGGTTATACACCTTAATAGCCCGCTCAATAACTCTCCTAGACCTGCGCCTACCCATCACATCCCCTAGCGCAGGGCGCCGCCGCAGTATATATCGTTTATTCGCTCTGAGAACCACGTAATAGGCCCTCTAAGGCCCTAGCGAGCCTCCTTACCCCCTCCATATCCGCCTCCTCCACCTTAAAGCCGTAAGCCTTAAGCGCTCCTAGGAAGTAGGGGTCGAGCGCCCGCTCGTCTAGGATTACGGCTACCGCTCGATCGCCCTCGTACCTAACGCTCCTGCCAATCGCCTGCACGACCCTAAGGGCCGCTGGCGCTAGGTACACGCTCTTCCAGGCGAGGTCCCTATCGCCCGTCTTGGCCGTGAGGATCGATAGCAGCCTCTCGTTAACCGGCGTTGGCTCGGGTACGGGTAGCCCAGCTAGTATAACGAGCCTAACAAGGCTCCTACCACTTCTCGTAATCTCGACCCCTTCCGCGATCTTACCCCAGGCTACGCACAGGGCCAGCAGCTTCTCCCTGCTAAGCGCCTCCCTGACGAGCTCAGATAGCCTAGTGCCCTCCCGCTCGACGAACACGGGCTGAGACCTGATAAAGGCTCGAACCCCCTTGAGGAAGTCGTAAGACGGAAACACCGCTAGGGCCACGCCGCGCTCTAATCCCTCGAATAGCGCGTCGATAGCCTCGGCCATCTTGGCGTAGGTCTGCTCCCCCCTCTCCACGTACCTCGAGGTAACGCCTCGGACCACTACGACCTTAACGTTCTTAGACAGCGTCGGGCTTAGGATCAAGGACCTTAGCCTTCCCCTAACCCCTTCCATGCCGAGCGTAGCCACCAGGTAGTCTACGGGGGGCATGGTGCCGCTCATTAACACGGCTGCGTGCACCCTCTCGAACAGCTCCATGGCCCGCCTAGGCGGCCTTATACACTCGAGCCTTAGCGCTAGCCCCCCTTCCTCCACAGTGAGCACGAAGTTGTACCCCGCTCCTAGCGCCGCCTTTAGGAACTCGCCGACCCGCCGCGTGTAGCTTAGAATGGGGACTATCCGCCCGCCCATTTGGAGCTCAACTCGCCTAGCCGCTTCGAATAGCAGGCTCGGGCTCGGGGCTACCGCCGCGAGCTCGTCGGAGCTTATCTCAAGCCTCCCGCCGCCCACACGCGTGCCAACGCGCTTCATGAAGCTTAGTAGCGAGGAGAGCGACGCAAGCAGCCTGTCCCTATCGGGTAGGTGGTAAAACTCCCTTACCTCGGCCCTAGCCCTAACGACCCACGTCCTCCTTAGCTCCTTGCTAAACATCCCCCTTAACACGTCGGGTAGGTTATGGGCCTCGTCGACTATGATTACCGCCCTCTCTAGGTCCACGTTAAGGTCTCTCGTGAAGATGTTCCTTATCTCCGGGTCGAAGAGGTAGTTGTAGGCCGCTATGATGACCCTAGATCTACTCCCCACCCTCTTAGCGAGCTCGTAGGGGCACGCAACGACCTTTAAGCCCAGCCCCCACAGGTAGTCCGGGCTCACTATCTGGTCCTCGAACTTCTTAACGTCCACCTCCAGGGACGCCCTCTTCAACCTGCAGAGACCTCGAGACGCTAGGTAGGCGCACGCTCTCAGGAACTCCTCGTAGTCCAGCGGCTTATCCCTGAGTAGGGGGCAGAGGTCCTTCTTGCTCATTAGAGCAACGACTCCCACCTTCAGCTTCCTCGAGATCTTAACCAGCTCCCTTAAGGGGGCCTGGAACTGGCTCTTAGTGCGCGCTAAGTACACTACCTTCAGGTCCTCCTCGAGCGCCGCCTTTAGCGCCCCGACTAACGCCGCCAGTGTCTTCCCGGAGCCCGTGGGGCACCCGAGCAGTAGTACGCCGCCCGACGAGCAAGTCTCGTACACGGCCTCGGCCACTCGCCTCTGGCCCGGCCTCCAAGTACTGTACGGTAGCAGGTCCTCTAGCCTTAACTCCATGCGCAAGAAAAGGTCGCTAAGCCCGCCTTTAAAACAGCAGTTAGTCGATCCTTATCCTAGTCTCCTCCTTAATCACCCTAAGCACGTACATCGTCCTAGTAGACTCCACGCCGTCTATCTTCCCTATCTCGTCCAGCACCCTAGCCAGCTCCTCCTTGCTGCTAACCCTAACCTTGGTTAGCGTGTAGTACTCGCCGGTAACGTCGTAGATCTCGTATATGTCCGGCATCTCCTTAAGCCTCTCGAGCACGTACTCGTACTTCTGGGGCGTCGCCGTTATGGCCACTATCGCCAGTATCTTCTTGCCCACCTTCTCGGGGTCGACTATTGCCTGGAACCTCCTTATAACACCCTGCCTAAACAGCTTCTTAATCCTTAAGTGCACGGTAGCCTCCGATACCTTAAGCGCTTCAGCTATCCTCGAGTAGGGCGTCTTAGCGTTCTCTTGCAGTATCTCTAGTAGCTTTTTGTCTATTTCGTCGAGCTTGACCACCCATATCCACCTGTTTTCGTTAGGCGGAATCCGTATAAAAATCGTTAGCGTTAACCACCTCCCTAGGCATGGCTTAAGAATCTGCAGTTTTGACGCCTTAGAAATCCCGAAATCTAAAGCTCAGTGAGGACGGTTGACATCACCGCTCAGGGCGGAGCTCTCGCTCATCACCGCCCATATGTGGGGGAACTGATTTAAAAGGGCGATGAGGGTGAGGGGAGAGGTGGAGGCGCTTGGCCGTGAAGTACCTTAGGGCGGTTATAGGGCTTATAACGCTGGCGGCACTACTAGCCGGAGCGTACAACGCCTACGAGGTCGTTAGGTACATCCTAAGGCTTCGCGGCGGCGACGTGGCCTTCTACACTTCTGCTATGACGGCGGTCGTGGTCTCGGCCCTCGTTATAGCCCTCGTACTATTAATCTACGAGAGCTACACTAAGCGGATGCGAGCTCTTCCTCACTAATCTTAACGGTCTTAAGCGGCTTTATCTCGTAGGCCTCTATTTCAGCGCCTACGGGCACGAACACGCCGTCCTTCTCGTAATAGTATATCGTAAGGGTAGCCGCCTTATCCGAGATCCCCTCCGCGTTCGACTTCTCCACTAGCAGCCTAGCCAGCCTAGCCCAGTTCTCCTTAGACTTCTCCTTAATCTCGTCCGGTATGGACTTGTTGTAGTAGACCGAGTAGAACCACCTCTTAGCCTTAAAGATGGCACCCCGCGTCGTGCGGGCCATCCTGGACCTCCACACCTTTAAGCCCTCGCTCACCTACCACCACCTAAGCTCCTCAAGGACTTGCTACTCGAATATATCTATCTCGCACTAATCACCAGGGATTATCTTTAAGCCCTAGGAGGTAGGCTAACGCGTTAGTAGCCGGGTGCAGGATGATCGTTAAGAGGACTAGAGCGGCGATCTCTCGCACTGAAGGCGGAGGCCAGAAGGCCGAGTAGAGCGCTAGGGAGGCGGCCAGGAACGCTAGCTGGTCTAGGACGGGCGCGGGCCTCCCCCTGCCTATCCCAAGCCTCCTCTTAACGAAGGAACCCGCTAGGTCGCCCAGCATAGCTCCTAGAGCTAAGATGAAGGATTTAGCGGGCTCATGTAGCGAGAGGGCCGATAGGACTAGGCCAGCAGCGGTGCCAACGACTACGCCCGAGATGAAGCCCTCAACCGTCTTGCCGTCGCCTAACACCCTCCTCCCGTCGATGAAGTACCGCCCTCCGTCGATCGGGTGAAGGCGGCCTAGGAGCTTCGTGAGGACCTTAGAGGCCACGACAGGGGTCCCGTTAGCGACATAGCTGGGAGCTATGAATATGAGGACGTTGAGCAGTAGCTTGAGGGCGTCCACGTAGTATAAGCGGCTTACCAGGGATAATAAGGTAATGTAGCCGTGGCGTCATGTGAGGTAATGGAGGAGCCTGGTGCGGCCGCCGGGATTTGAACCCGGGCTCTGCTAGCGCTGTTCGCGTAGGCGGCTATACCGCTAAGCTCTCCAGCATTAACTACGCTACTCCCGGAATAAGTAGGAAGGGGGATGGGAAGTCTCTAGTACAGAAGTAGTAGGCTAAGCCCTTAACCCTCCTCACGCGTCTCTTGGTAACGACGTAGAGTATTGGCCCACTCGAAGCTAGAACACCTTAACAGCTTGAGCACCTCCCCGGTCTCCACCCTCCCACCCACACGATAATTAGCTTTCCGCATACCTCAGCCCTGCACCACCTAGCCCTAGCGCCTTGGAGCACTAGAGCCCTAGCCCCTTAATCCCTCCCAATCAGCTTAGTAGCCGCCACGCGCCCCACCTAGCCCTCGCCAGCCGCCAAAACATAATCCTCTTAACGTTAAGGCTAGAGGGGGGAGCGAGTACACTCCGGGTATACCCCGGGTATGACTCTAGGTACACCTTTATTGTTTAACCTAAGCGAAGGTATATTCGAGGCATGACTCCAGGTATACCCGGAGTCATACCGGGAC
>CAZAZN010000014.1:4805-28017 GCA_964489665.1 uncultured Thermofilaceae archaeon | reverse complement strand
GGAGCTGTACTCGACTATCAGCTTCCCCTCCTCAACTCCCACCTTAACTATCCTGACTATGACGGCGGCCCTAACCCTCATGCCCTCATTGAGGATCAGGGTCTTCGGCTTAACTCGGGCGTCGGTTAAGCTCGTTACCGAGAGGAATACCTTAACGCTGTGCCCCCTCGTGCACTTGAGCCAGAAGGGCCCCACCCTAATCGAGCCAACGGGGCCCGTGATGACTATCTCGTCTGATGGCTCTACCTCAAGCACCTCGGACGCTGTGGTCGAGGGCCTTAGCGCGGAGAAGTAAAAGGCGGTGGCTCCGGCAACGGCTACCAGAAGCGTTACCACCGCAATCAAGATTAAGCTATTCATTCGCGTTCTTGTTGATCGCGCAGTTACTGTTAAAAATCTTACCTTCGAGGTTGAGGGGGTTTTCTCGTCTAAGCTAGCCGGGCCTCGAGTAGAGGGGCTTCGCCAATATCCTCAAGATCCTTAGCTCGAACATCCGCCTAGAAGGCGCGGCCTTAACGACCAGCGCCGTGTCGGCCCCCTTAACGGTCCCGGCTACGCTTATCACCTTCTCCCCAGGCTCTAGGTAGCCAGCGTCGGTAGCCATGAGGACTATCTCCACCGCTACCTTAACCCCCTCGCAGAACAGCCTGAGGACGTCGGCTATTAGCTGGCCGGGGGAGAAGCCGTACTTGGCGACCACCGCCTTATCGATGCCTCCGAACGCCAGCGCGGCGGTAACTACCTTAACCCCCTTCTCGATGAGCTTCCTCCTAACCTCCTCGCTGAACTCCTGCTTGAGCTCGGGCCTGAACCAGCTCGAGTGCGTTACGACTACGAGGTTGTACTTCGATGGGTCTAGGTACTCTAGGGCTAGCTCTGCGACCTTCCCGCGGGTTGAGGCGATGACTATCGACCTTATCCCCAGCTCCTCAGCCTTCCTCCTCACGAGATCCAACACGGCCCTCGTGTTCTCCTCCTCCCTGTACTCCTCGAAGTACAGCACCTCGTCGCTTATCATCGCGGGTAAGTTATTAGCTGGGTTCTAAACGTTACTCGCCTAGGCGTCCTAAGGCCCCGCCGGTGGAGGGCTTGGAGAGGTGGGAGAGGCGCTACCTTGTCCTATTCGTCCTAGCGTTCCTTAACGACGCCCTAGACATGTTGAGGGTCATAGGTCCCCTGGCTGAGACGCTCCTCGACCTAGTGCTAGCCGTGGCCATATCGCTCGTAGCCGGGCTAAACCCGTGGCTCTTCATTGTAGCCCTAATCGACGTGCTCCCGTGGATCGACATCGCGCCATTCTGGACGCTCTACGTCCTCTACCTCTACTTGAAGGCCCTTAGGAGGGTCAGGGTGCCAGTTGAGTAGGCTTTAGCTGGTGTCCGGAGGCGGCTTAAAGGATTTAAGCTAGCAGGGGCGTTTGTCGGGTAAGGTGAGTGCATGGGCCGTAGGCCGATGAAGATAGAGGACCTGGTTAGGATAACGCTAGTCTCGGGCCCAACCGCCTCCCCTAGCGGCCACGAAGCCGCCTTCGTCGTCACTAGGATGGACCTAGACGCTAACAAGTACTTCTCCAGGATCTGGCTACTGGAGGAGGACGGCAGCTACGCTGCTCTCACTAACGGCCCCTTCGACGTAGCCCCCGAGTGGAGCCCTGACGGCAGGCTCATCGCCTTCGCCTCCCGTAGGACGCTTAGGGAGAAGGAGAGGGGCGGCGAGGTCTGGGCGGTTAGGCGTGACGGGAGGGGAGAGCCGTGGATGGTAGCTAAGCTGAAGGGGGGCGTCGAGAACCTCAAGTGGAGCCCTGACGGCAGGTGGCTTCTGCTGATCTCTGGGGTTGGGGAGCCCGATAAGGACGTTAAGGTGGTTAGGAGGCTCCCCTACTGGTTCAACGGTAGGGGCCTCGTCTACAACGTGTACAAGCACCTATTCCTCCTAGACCCGAGGAGCGGCGAGGTTAGGCAGCTCACCAAGGGGGAGAGGGAGGTAGTTAGCGCCTCCTGGAGCCCTGATGGCAGGAAGGTAGCGTTCGTAGCGTTCAGCGACTTTCTGAAGCCCTACCTCAGGGACGTCTACGTGCTAGACGTCGAGAGCGGGGAGGAGGAGAGGATCACTAAGGAGAGCATGTACCTGCTCGACGTAGAGTGGAGCCCGGACGGCGAGCGGCTAGCGGTTAGGGGCCATAGGATGGAGAGGGGGTTCTCCGCGCATAGCAAGGTGTGGGTGCTAGGTCTCGACGGGGACCTTAAGCTGGTCTCCGGAGATCTCGACGTTACCAACTCCATGAACAGCGATGTAAGAGGGCCTGGTAGAGGCCGCCTGCTGCAGTGGGGCAGGGACGGCTACGTCTACTTCCTAGCGACCGACGGCGGGACCGTACACCTCTACAGGGCTAGCGTTGAGGGAGACGTTGAGCTAGTGATAGGCGGCGAGTGCGTAGTCGACGAGTACTCGCTAGGAGATGGCAGGATATTCTATGTAAGGATGACCTCCACCCAGCTCCCCGAGCTCTGGGTGTACGAGGGCGGCGAGGAGCGCAGGGTTACCGGCTTTAACGACGCCCTCCTCTCCGAGCTGAAGCTTGTTAAGCCCGAGAAGTTCACGTTTAAGGCGAGCGACGGCGCCACTATCGAGGGCTGGATACTCAAGCCCGCTAACTTCGAGGAGGGCAAGCGCTATCCAGCGATAATGGAGATCCACGGAGGCCCGATGACGGCCTACGGCGAGGGCTTCATGCACGAGTTCCACGCGCTGAGCGGCGCTGGGTTCGTGGTATTCTACACCAACCCGCGGGGTAGCGCGGGCTACACGGAGGAGTTCAAAGACATACGCTACGCCTACGGCGAGAGGGACTACCAGGACTTAATGGAGGCCGTCGACTATGTCGTTAAGACCTACGGCTTCGTGGACCCCGAGAGGATAGGGGTTACGGGCGGGAGCTACGGCGGCTTCATGACTAACTGGATCGTAACCCACACTGACAGGTTCAAGGCGGCGGTTACGCAGAGGAGCATCTGCAACTGGCTAAGCTTCTACGGCACCACCGACATAGGCTTCTGGTTCAACAGGGACCAGATAGGCGGCGACCCCTGGGACGACTTCGAGAGGCTGTGGGAGAAGAGCCCGCTAAAGCACGTAAAGAACGTTAAGACCCCGCTCCTCATAATACACAGCGAACAGGACTACAGGTGCTGGCTCGACCAGGCCCTACAGATGTTCGCCGCGCTAAAGGTCCTAGGCAAGGAGGTCGAGCTCGTAGTCTTCCCCGAGGAGAACCACGACCTCTCGAGGAGGGGTAAGCCGAAGCACAGGATAGAGAGGCTTAAGCGGATACTCGGCTGGTTCGAAAAGTACCTTAAAGCCGAGGAGAAGCCCACTAGCGGCGAGGAGTCCTAGTACCCCGGCGGAGGCATAAGGTGATAGTATTTTTTCGTTAGAGAGAATTTATACCTCGGGGTTTATGGAGTGAAGAAGTGGGCTGAGCTTGAGAGGGAGGCTAGGGAGATTAGGCGTAGGTACGCCGATTGGGAGTTCATAGAGAAGCAGCCCCCCAGGCTTAGAGCGGCTCTCAAGTACTACGTGGAGACAGGGGACATACGGAGGGCGGCTAAGCTCGCAGGGCTCAAGCTGGAGGACTTCCGGGAACTACTCCGAAGAGCTAACGTGCCCGTAGTTGTTTAGCGCTAGGCGCCCCCTCAGATCTAGGCTTCTTCCTGCTTACATATACTTTCAACACGCTAACTGTGTGATTTAAAGCCCCCTGCTGTTGAGTTATCACGAGGGATGCTGGGCAAGGAGGGGGCGCTCTGCGCCGCGTGTAAGGGGGTTAGGAGGCTCTGCGGTAGGCCAGTGTGCCCTATCCTCGAGAGGATAAGGCACGGGGCTAAGGCCCTATCAGCCCATAGGGGGCGGGAGCTGTTCGGGGCGACGCCACCCTCCGTCCTCGTAGGCGAGTGGGGGTACCCTAAGGTGCGGGTCGGTCTGAACGTCCCGCCAGCCGGGAAGGAGGAGGCGCCGATCTACGACGACCCCGAGGGCTGGTGGGGTAGGCTCGGGCTAGAGGACGTCATCAGGCTTAGGTCTCATCTCTTCTACTCGAGCACTCTTGCCGACGTCAGGATCCCGTATAAAAGCAGGTTGATAGGCGAGATCCAGGAGGCTGCGCTGTCATCGACGCCCGTCGACACAGAGGTGCTATTCAAGAAGCCTCCTCGCGTGGAGCTGCGGTTCGACGGCTTCCTAGCCCCTCGCGGCCCGCACGGAGTCGTCGAGAAGCTCAAGGTGGTGGATAACCCGAGGGTGCATAGGGCGGTCGATAGGCTCGTAGACGATACCGACGCCCCAGCGCAGGTCGCCGTGGGGGAGCTGTACAGGGCGGGTGTCTCGACATACTACATTACCAGAATATTTAGCCTAGGCCTTCTAGGGCGGCCCTACGCTAGGCGGATAGTGCCGACCAGGTGGGCTATAACCGCGGTCGACAAGGCTGTCGGCGACCAGCTACTGGAGAAGGTTAGGGACATGCCCGAGCTAGGAGAGTACGAGGTTTACAGGGTCGAGTACATGGGGAACAGGTACTCGATACTGCTAGCGCCCGGGCTCTGGAGCATGGAGATGGTCGAGATATGGCTCCCTCGCAGCGTCTGGGTTAAGGGGCGGCAGCCAGCAGTGTTCACGGTGCACGAGCTCTACGACGGGAGGCTTAGGGGGCCGATGGACGGCGGCTACTACGCGATGAGGCTCCCCGTCCTCGAGCACCTCTGCTCGAGGGGTAGGCAGGCGACCGTCATAGCCGTTAGGGAGGTCACGCCAGACTACTACGCGCCCGTAGGGAGCTGGCAGATAAGGGAGAGCGTCAGGCACGCGCTACGGGGGAAGCCTGAGAGGTTCTCAAGCCTAGAGGAGGCGCTCAGGGCGCTGTTCAAGGGCATCGAGACGTCAGCGGAGCTAGCTGTCAAGGAGGCTAAGCTATTAAGGCTAATGAAGGGGCAGAAAAAGCTCCTAGAGTACCTCTAAGCCCTTCCCCGCTTTAACGGGCTCTACCCTTCTCGTGGAGAGGTATAGCGCGTAAATGCACGTGACGACGAGCGGCATGTGTAGGAGGGCGTTCCACTTAGACCCTCCGAATAGGGCGGCCAGCAGTATGTACGTGCCGAACACTAGGCCCGGGAATGCCATAAACCGCATAACCGCCACGTTTACCCTCGGGTAGTACAGTATTAAGATCGAGAGTATAACGGGCGTTGTTAGGCAGTAGGCGACCCCGTAGTAGCCAGCTAGGAGCCACCTCAGTAGCAGGTAAGGGTCTAGGACGGGCTTAACTGGGCTCCAGAAGGCTAGGGCAGCTAGCGGCGCTACCCATAGCCTGCGCCTGTCCGGAACCGGCCCGCCAATCCTATTGCGCCTAACCACGCACTCCCAGGCCCACAGCGCTGCCACTAGGGACACTAGGAGGACGTTGCCCGTTAGCACGACGAACCCGTACTCCTCGGTGTAGGCGAAGCCCTGCCCCACGAGTAGCGCGTACTCGGCTAGGGCGTACAGGTCGAAGAGCAGGGAGGCCTTCTCGCCCCACCTAGCCAGCGCGACCAGCACTAGGAGGAGGACTACGTGTAGTAGGAGGGAGGGCCACACGAGGTCTACCAGCCTATAGGTTATCGCGTGGCTTAGCGCGGTCCATACTACTTTGCTCACCTCCTCGCCGAGCGAGTAGCCCTTAGACGCGTAAGGCGGCAGCGCCCAGAAGCCCAGGACGTACATCGCTACGTAGAACCACCACCTGCCCGTGAAGTAATCGATAGCCTCGGTAACTCTCTCCAGTAGCCCCATCCCACCACCGGCGAGGCCGCTAACGTAAAGCGAAGAAGGCCGGCTCTGTAAATTTTTGTCCTACTTTCCCCACGGTCCTCGGCTGTTCTAGTGTGCGGAGCACGGGAGCGCTTTTGAGGATCCGCGAGCCTCGAACTTCAGCATGAGCGTTAGGGAGCTTGAGCCTAGAGACTACGAGGGGCTTGCTAGGCTCTTCAACGAGAGCGAGGAAGGGTGGCCGGGAGGCTTCACGGGCGGCACTAAGCTTACGGCTAGGGTAATCGAGGACTGGGTCCGTAGGACGAGGGCTATAGCCCACTTAATCGTCAAGGAAGAGGGCAGGGTGCTGGGCTACCTGATGCTCACTAGCCACTGGAGGGACCCCGACGCGTGCTACGTAGCCCTCTTAAACGTCCACCCGGAGGCTAGGGGGAGGGGCTTCGGCAAGAGGCTCCTGTTGAGGGCCATCGAGCTAGCGCGGGAGAGGGGGTTTAACAGGCTAGACCTCCACACGTGGAGCGGTAACGCAAGGGCTATAGGCCTCTATAAGAGGACCGGCTTCTTCTGGGTCCCGGGCACAAGCGTCTATATGCAGAACTACGTGCCCCTCCTCCTCAGGGTGCTCGGCAGGTACCTTGAGGGCGTTGACTGGTACTCGGCGTTCTCGAGGAGGATCGAGGTCGAGGAGGATAGGGAGCTGTGGAGGGGCCGCGAGGTGTTCACCTACACGTGGCGCCTAGACGGCGGCGAAGTTGTCGCCAAGGTCGACTGGGAGGCTAAGCTCCCGTGCTACGTATCCACGCCCGACTTCGAGGCGGAGCTCTGGTCTAGCGAGAGGAGGCCGCTAAAGAGCTTCGACTTCGAGCTACGCTTCAGGGCAGTTAACAGGGGCGGTAAGCCCCTTCAAGTCTCGGCGATCGCCGAGCCTCCAAGCGGGATTAAGCTCGATAGGAGGGCGTGGAGCCTAGAGGTAAAGCCGGGAGAGGAGGTGGAGCTATCCCTGAGCGCTAGGGCCCTTAAGGACGCCGCCGAGCCCCTTGAGGAGTACGAGGAGGAGGCACTCATCCTGAAGGTGGTCGCATCTCTGCTAGGAGTTGAGATCCCCCTCGCGGTCGGCTTAAGGCCTAGGGCGCCCGTAGAGGTGGAGCTCCACCCGTCGCCTATAGCGGCGCTAGCGGGGGTGTCGAGGAGGGTTAAGCTAGTGGTCCACAACAGGTCGGGTAAGCGCGCTAAAGTTAGGGTGGCCTTAGAGGGGATTGAGGCAAGCCCTAGGGAGTTCGAGCTGGAGTTCGAGGGGGGCGCTGCGGCCGCTAGGGACTTGACGGTTAAGGTTTCCAGGCGGCAGAGGGGCGAGGTACGGGTCTCGGCGAGGTTCGAGGGCGGGGCTAGCTACGAGGCTAGGGAGGAGGTTAGCGTTAAGCCGCTCCTGCCCGGAGGCGTGCTAGGTAGCATAGAGTACGGAGGTAGGGAAGTTATCTTCGAATCTCCGACGGCTAAGTTCTCGGTAAGGCTCCAGGGCGGGTGGCTAGACGCCTACAGGGATCAGCGCTGGATAGCAAGGCTCTTCTCGGATTCCGTGGGACCACCCTTCAGGCCCTCGCGGCTGAGGTACGCGCGTTACAGGGTGGTGGAGCTAGGCGATAGACGGCTCGTGCTGGAGGCGGAGGTGCCGGGATACGGCGGGCTCCTGCTGAGGAAGGCCTACGAGTTCCTCTCAGACGAGCTGGTTAGGGCTAGCTACGAGCTAGTCAACGTCTCGGGGGAGGAGCGCGAGGTGCAGCTGGAGGTCTACTCCTGGTCTCTTAGGTGCGTAGGGAGCTTCTACGCCGGCGGTAGCGGCGCCGCCTCGTGGTGGTATACGGCGGCTGGCGAGTACCCGGCCGGTGAGGAGGACGTTAAGGGCGATCCGGAGGGGCTAGCCGTCTATGACTCCGGGAGGTTTAGGATAGGGCTGTCCTGGAGCCCCGAGTCCTGCGAGAGGGCGCTCTTCTCCTGGTCCCCGTTGCCGTATCTCAGGTTTAGGCGCCTAGTCCTCAAGCCCTTATCGAGCGCTAGGCTACCGCCCATATACCTCTACGTGGGCGAGCGCGGCGTCGAGGATGTTAGAAAGCTCCTACTAGCCCTATCTCGGGGGGAGGACGTTAAACCCGCTAAGCCCGAGAAGGCAGTCAGCCTCGAGCCTAGGCTCCTAAGGGTCGAGTCCGGGGCTTCTAGGGAGGTTACGCTAAAGGTTAGGTGGGAGAGAGGTAGGCAGCTAAGGGGCGAGCTAAGGCTTAGGCCGGGGCCCCGGTTAAGCGTGGAGCCGCCCAGCGCTAGCGTCGACGGAGGTAGGGAGGTTCGGGTTAGGGTTGGCTGTAGCCCCGCTGAGAGCCCGTACCTAGCGCACCTTGACTGGGAGCTAGCCCTCGACGGGTTAACACCCAGCGGGCGGATCTACGTGCTAGCGACCCGTGGTGGGTCCAAGGCGTTTAGGAGGGAGGAGGTGGAAGGCTTCGAGGTGCTGGTGGCGGATAACGGGTGGCTGAAGGTTAAGGCCGCGCCTAAGTTCGGAGGTTGTATCTTCGCAGTGGAGGAGGGAGGGGTTAATAGGCTAGCTACCTCCTTCCCGAAGCCAGGGCCCTACGGCTGGGTCTCGCCCTGGTACGGGGGTGTAAGGCTCCGTCTCTCTCCCAGCCAGAAGAAGGAGAGGAGCTACGAGGAGGAGTGGAAGGGGAGGTTCATCGAGGCCGGAGACTGGCTGGGCGTTGAGCTGAGCGCCGAGCTGGGGAGGAGCTATGAAGAGTTGAGGGGGCTTAGGGCGACGCTAAGGGCGTTAACCCTGCCGGGCTTTAGGCTAGTCGTACTGGACGCCCTAGTCGACAACGTATCCGCGCCGGTAGTAGACCTCACCGCCCTCCTAAGCGCGTGGCTAGACGTTAAGGAGGCTAGGATCGTGGTCCCCAATGGCGGCGGAGAGCTGAGGCTTGAGCCTAAGGTGTACGGCGTCTATCCCATGCAGCTAGCTAGGAGCTGGTGGGTTGTGGTGAGCAGCGGCCCTGCGTCCTACGCCTGGTCGGCGCGGTCCTCGAGGGATGTCATAGTCGGCGCGATACTGGACTCGGCGAAGGACTTCCCAGCCGTCTACGTGGACGCTAGCGCGGAGCTAGCCCCTGGAGACCGAGTTAGGGTGCTCGCCCTGCTAGCGCTGTGCTCCAGCGAGGACGAGGCGCTTAGAGCGGCTAGGGCGGCTGAGGCGGTTATCGACGACTACCTGCGCGCTTCTCCCTGATCAGGACGGTGACGGGGCTAGCGCCCACTATCTTGAGCATTAACACGTCGAAGGCTAGGGCTATGGCCGCTAGCAGGCCTAGCGCCGCTATCACCGAGAGCCCGACGAGCTTCATTAGGAAGGCGACGTACAGAGCTCCCGATACGGCGAAGATGACGGCCCACCAAACCTTGCTCACGGACGCTAGCTCGTGGCCGGGTAGGGGCGGTACGGGGAATAGCGAGTAGAAGAGCAGCGTTAGCGTCGCCAGCACGCCGACGTCGCTGAGCACCTCTAGGCCAGCGCGGGATAGCACGGCGAACACGCCCGCCAGTGCTAGCAGGGCGAGGAACTTGTGCACCATTATCCTAGCCTTCTCCACCCTCGGGTAGCCCCTTGAGAACAGCGTCCTACCAGGGCTCGCGAACGGCGAGTTGAGGAGGAGGCCCGTAATGATCATCGAGATCGCGCCGTGCGGCCAGAACGAGTACTCGGCCCACAGCCCCCTAACCTTAGAGGCTATGGCCTCCGAGAGTTCGTCGACTATCACTATTAGCGAGGACGCGGCTACTGCTGGTAGGAGGAACCGGTATAGGGACTCAGCGGTCAGCACGTCCCCGCCCGACTCTATGTAGCCGAACACGAGACCCATTATAGCGATTGACGCTAGCAGGGCCTTTAGCTCGGGCGGGGTTATCAGCCTCCACTTCTCGGGTGGTGGGGGCTCCTTCTCCGTTACGCTCTTGAACACCTCCTCTAGGTATATGTTCGACAGCTCCTCGAGCCACTTAGGCGGCTTAATCCCCACCCTCTGGAGCGCCTCCTTGAACCTCCTAGCGACCGAGGACACCACCCTTCTAACCGGCGATAGCTGCGTCGCTACGCCTACCGCGGTCCCAGCCGCTATAGCGGCTGTAACGACCTCCGGCTTAGGCGGGGGTCTCACGGCTACGATGGCTATGATCAGCGAGGCCTGAGCGTCGCCGTACGTCTCGTCGCCCGGCACTAACGCCTCAACCCTCCAATCCCCGGTCTGGTTAAGCCTCACGGAGACCTCGAGTTTCCCGTCCCTAACCTCAGCCTCAAGCTCCGTAACTGAGCCATCGGGCGCTACGAGCCTTATAATGGCCGGCGCCGTCCTCGCCGGGTCTAGGACTCCCACGATCGTGAAGGAGCGGCCCACGTACCAGCGGCTGGGACCTCTCAGCCTCAAGCTCACGGGTATCCTCCTGACAGTTAGCTTAGCGTAAGCTAGCGCCTCGGTCCACTTCTCATCACCGCCGTACCTGACCCCTATCTCGTAAGCGCCAGCCTTCTCCGGGGTGTAGGCGAACGTGAAGGTCCCGTCGGCGCCCACCCTAACCGTCCCTACCTTAACCCACTCCCCTCCCTCCCTGCGCACAACCACCTCTAGCTCTAGGCCAGCGGCCTTAGGGGGCGCGCGGCCGCTTACCGTGACGGGCGTCTTAGCCGTCGTCTCCGAGGGCATTACGGAGACCGTTATCGTTAGCCTACGCTTCATGACGCTAACCTTAGCCGCCGCCTTAACCTCCCCCGAGGTGCCGCACTCGTCCACGTAGCTTATGGTGAGGGGTAGGTCGTAGGTCCCGGGCTTCTCGGCTAGCACCCTCAGCTTAACCTCCCTGCTGGCGCCAGGGGGTAGCTCGCCGACTTTAACCTCCGTCGGGGTTACTTTTAGGCCGGGCGCGGGGCTTATCCTCACTACTACGTCCCAAGCCTTAACCCCGCCCGCGTTAGATACAGTTAAGGTAACCTCGCCCTCCTCGTTTACGTACGCCTTAACCTCCCCGACTTTAGCGACGATCTTAGCGGGTACCTTAACCTTGAGCCTCCCCTTGATCACGTACTCGTTATTCTCCTCGTTAAGCTCTTCTATGGAGTTCCCGTAGTCCACGATAACTTTAAAGTCGCTCGACTTCGGACAACACGGTATGCTTACCTCGAACTCGGTCCCCTCTATGTAGCCGGGCCGGACCTCGGGTATGACCCCCTCCCCGACGACCTCGTCCCCGACTAGGGCCACTACCCTAACCGACTTGGCGGTCCCCTCGCCGTCGTTCCGCACGGCTACGGCTACCCGCACCTTAGAGCACTCCTTAAGCTCCCCCAGCAGGTCGACGTGGTGTATAACGAGGTCCGGGTAACCCTCAACCTTAAACGAGCACCTGCAAATCACGGGCTCGTAGCGCTCCTCGTAATACTCCTTAAGCGGCAGGTAAGCCATCAGCGTTAGCGTGCGGGTGCCCACGGGCTTCCCTGCAGTGCCCTCGAGCGTGTAGGTGCCCGGCCCGAGAACGTCCTTAACTAACAGGTACTCCTTACCGTCAGGCTTCCTCAGCGTTAAGACGACGGGGACGCTGGTGTTTAAGCCCTTAAGGGTTATGATCACCCTAACCTTATCGCCTAGCTTGTAAGTAGCGCCGTACCCCCTATCCACCTTAACGTCAATAGCTCTGTAAAGGACCCTGACCCTCTCAGCGTGAATTATGGAAGCCCTGGTTATCGGCTGGCCAGTTACGGGGTCGGGTAGAATCGTGTACGTGAGCACGTAGAACCCCTCGACGTCCACGTAGTCGCCCGGCGATACCGGGAAGAAGACGCCTTCCTTAGCGGGAACGACCGTTAACCACTCACCGTTAAAGTACACGTGGAAGGCGCCTCCCTTCATCCTGCCGACGATCCCCCTAACCCTAGTCTCGATCTTGGGCTGGGAGTACGCGATCCTAGCGACCGCGAGGGCTCCGAGCAAGGCTAAGAGGAGCGCTAGAGCTAACAGCGCCCTCTTCAATAGCCCCTCCCCCAACTTACCGGGGTCTTATCGCCGACTAAAAGGTTGCTACCGCTCCACCCTCGCCGAAATGCCGATTATCCAGCGCCGCCCAAGAACTATGTGAACGATCTGCTGCTAGCCATCGATGTCGGCACAACAAACGTTAAGGCCGCTGTCGTTGACCCCCGAGGTAGGGCGCTTAGGCTGGCTAGGCGCAAGCTAGGGCTCCTCAAGCCCGAGCCGGGCGCAGCCCTACACGACCCCAGCGAGCTCTTGCGGGCGGCGTACGGCGCGGCTAGAGAGGCGGTAAGGGGCTTTGAGGAACGCGTAGCCGGGGTAGCGCTAACCTCTTACCTCTTCGGCTTAATGCCGCTCGGCGAGGGCTACAGGCCCCTCCACCCCATGATCACCTGGCTCGATACCAGGCCCTCTAGAGCCGTCGAGGAGGTTAAGGAGCGGGCGGCCGTCAGGGAGCTGTACGAGAGGACGGGCTGTCCGCCCCTCTTCATATACCCGCTGGCTAAGCTCATCTGGCTCCGGGAGCGCGAGCCCGAGGCGTTCAGGGGGGCTAAGCTATTCGTAGGCTCTAAGGGGCTCCTAGCCCTAGAGCTGCTCGGCGAGCCCGTCACCGACCTCAGCGTAGCGTCAGGTACCCAGCTCCTAGACGTCAGGAGGCTTAGGTGGTGCGACCTCTCGCTCGAGCTAGCTGGGATAGGGGAGGATAGGCTACCCGAGCTAGCGCCCGGGGATCAAATAGCGGGCGAGCTAACCCGAGAGGCCGCTAGGAAGCTGGGGCTGTCGAGACCGGTTCCCGTGGTCCTAGGCCTGTACGATGGCGCCTCCGTATGCTTGGGGGTAGGCGGGTTAGAGGAGGGCGTGTGCTGCTCGAACCTGGGCAGTAGCGCCATGGTAAGGGTCGTGGCCGAGGCGCCCGTAGTCGACTACAGCGACG
This sequence comes from uncultured Thermofilaceae archaeon, assembly GCA_964489665.1. GTDB lineage: Archaea > Thermoproteota > Thermoprotei > Thermofilales > Thermofilaceae > CAZAZN01. The sequence continues at coordinate 15,222 of CAZAZN010000014.1, read as the reverse complement.
AGATGAGGTTCCAGACCTATTACCTGTGCAGCGGTAGGTGGCTGCCGGGAGGCGCCGTAAATAACGCCTGCGTAGCCTTAGACTGGCTACTGGACAGCCTCTGGAAGGTCGAGAGTGAGGCCGCTAAGGTCGCTGGGATAAGCCCGCACGACCTGCTTAGCCGCGCAGCCGCGAGGGCCCCGCCAGGCTCGAACGGCCTAATCTTCCTACCATTCATAACCGGCGAGATGATGCCGCTAGCAGGCGGGAGGGCTAGGGGCGTAATCTTCGGGGTATCGGCCGAGCACGGCAAGCACCACGTCGTTAGGGCTCTAATGGAGGGGGTTGCGTACGCGCTAAACCTCCTGCTGGAGGCCCTTCGGGAGAACGGGCTTAGGCCCAGGGAGGTACGGCTAGCTGGTGGAGGGGCGAGGTCGGACGTGTGGGCCCAGATACTGGCCGACGTCTTGGGCCTGCCCGTAGCTAGGGTGGAGGTGGAGGAAGCCGGGCTACTGGGCTCCGCGGTAGTGGGCTTCACGGCTCTAGGCTTCTACAGCTCGCTAAGGGAGGCGTGCAGCGAGCTGGTCAAGATAGGCAGGGTCTTCACCCCGGAGGCGGATAGGCACGAAGCGTACGCTAGGTACTACCGCGTCTTCAAGGCGCTCATAAGAGCCTTAGCGGGCCTGCTCGAGGAGAGGGCTAAGCTCCCGGGAGCTATCTAACGGGCCGTCAAGCGAGCTCCCGCGGCTAGAGCAGGCTACTAGCTTACTTCAGTGAAAGGATATATCGCGGCTCTAAGCGTATCTTCACGAAATGATGAACGCCGGAACTACGGAACGATGAAGAAGGTCTAGGGACAGCTGATCCTTCTCGGAGATGAAGCGGCTGACGGCTCCTCGAGCGGGCCGAGTTCAGCTACGTTTATCGTCGAGAACTTTTACTAGGGCGTGAATGCTGTCGGGAGCGTTACTGATCTCGGGCTTAGCGCTAATGCTCCTCCACTCTCTACTAGTAGCTGCCTGGCTCGTCGACTATGACCCTCAAACCCTCTATGCGGCGCTCGGGATGCTAGCGCTAGGCGCCGCCTTAATCTGGGCTAGCAGGAGGCTAAACGCGTCGATATTCGAGGAGCGGGGGCTTAACGTCAGGTACGGGCGCACATACCTCGGCTGTGTCTGGAGCGGCGTTAACCCCCTCGAGCTAGCGGCCGTCTACTTGCTGGCGTACGCTACTACGGTGTTCGTCGCCGCCGTGGAGGGCGAGATGGACGAGCTAAAGGAGCTGCTAGGGGCCATGCACTTCATAATAACTGCCGTGATATGCGTCGTCTACCCGATCTTCTACCACCCTCACCGATCCTATCTAACCGAGGTAGCCGACATCTTAGAAGGGCTTAGGCGAACGATAGGGGCTAAGGCCTTCAGCTACGCCCGGGGAGTTGGGCTGATAGCCGATCTAGGGGGAGGGGAGTACCTGATACTCTCGCTACCGCCGTTCCAGGAAGCCGCTCCCTTCTACCCGCTCCTAGCGGTCGACGAGGCATCGCTCGGTGAGGGGGTCGTTGCCCTCGACGCGCAGATGGTGGCCGTTAAGCTGCTGGGCAGGGCGGAGAGCTACGTATCGCTGCTATCGCTGATCGACTGGCCGTTTAGGCCTAGGCTTAGGGTCGAGGAGGGCTGGCGTAGCCTAGACCTCGGCGAGGATGGGGTTGTGTGCCACCTAGCTAGGGGGCTCCTCGACATGCCCCACCCAGAGGACCGCAAGCTCAGGTTGAGGGGTAGGGCAGCGGTAGCCGAGGTCTACCTGGGCAGGAAGAAGATACGCAGGGCTGAGCACAAGTCCAGCTACGCGCTGCACCTAGCGTCGAGGCTAGCCCCTAAGGTGCTAGCTGAGCTGAGGAGCTTAGCGGCGAATAATTCATTAAAGTAAGAAATAACCGTCCGGTTAGGAGCGCGTTCGCGGGCCGCTACTTCTCTCCCCCCCAAACAGGGCCTTGCCGACGCGCTCTAGCGGCCTTATAAGGCTGAACACCTCCATCGGCAACACTATCTTAGTCGATGGGGCGGCGGCTATCGACTTAAGCGCCTCGAGGTACTGGAGCAGGAGGGTCCTATCGTCGAGCTTCTTAGCTGCCTCGTTTATCTTGTCCAGCGCCGTGGCTATGCCCTCGGCCCTTAATATCGCTGCCTGCTTCTCACCCTCAGCCTTGAGTATTGCCGCCATCTTCTCTCCCTCAGCCACCTTTATCGCCGACTCCTTCTTGCCCTCAGCCTCCGTGACCATGGCCCTCCTAGTGCGCTCGGCGCTCATCTGCTTGATCATCGCCTCCTGAACCTCCCGGGGCGGTATGATCTCCCTTATCTCGACGGCCGTGACCTTAACGCCCCACCTCTCGGTTACCTCGTCCAGCTTAGTCCTAAGCACCTGGTTTATGTACTCGCGGCGGGCGAGCACGTGGTCTAGGTCTATGTCGCCGACAACCGCCCTTAGCGTAGTCGTGGCTATGCCGACGGCGGCGCCCCGGAAGTCGGCCACCTCTACGACGCTCTTCATCGGGTCCACGACCTTGAAGTAGATGAGCAGGTCAATGTCGACGGGCGCGTTATCTTTCGTTATGCACGTCTGGTGGGTAACCTCGATGAACTGCTCCCTAAGGTCTATGACGACGCCTTTGTCTATGATCGGCCAGAGGAACACTAGGCCGGGGCCCTTAACCGCTATAGCCCTGCCTAGCCTGAACACCACTATCCTCTGGTACTCGGGCACTATCCTCACGCTGGTAACCACGAGGGCTACGATGAACACCAGGAGCAGGAGGAAGAGGATGAATGACGCCCCTACCGCCGCTCCCAGCGCTACAGCCGAGGCTAGCGCGGTAACCCACACCATGCTAGCCCCTCCCCTCCCTTCTCCGCTTGCCTACGATTAAAGTTAGCCCCTTAACCTCCCTGACGACCACCTCCTCGCCCTTCCTTATCTCCTCCTCGCTAACCGCCGTCCAGTCCTCCCCGGACACGTGGACTACGCCGAGCCTCCCCGGCCTTATATCGGTCTTAGCGTATCCCTCAGTGCCTACGAGCCTCTCCTCCAGCGTAACCCTCCTCATCTTAGTGGCCTCGACGGCCCTCGATATCGTTAGCAGGAGGAAGCCCGCTAGGCACGCCGTGAAGATAGCTACGGGGGGCGCGTACTCTAAGGGGTTCACGTAGGGCCGGAGGAAGTACTCTATGACGGCCGCCGCCGTTAGCAGCGCTACGCCAGCTATCCCGAATACCTGGATCCCCGGCTTCTTCAGCTCGATCACTATCAAGGCTAGGCCTAGGGCCAGCAGGGTGAGGGCTAGGAGGTTCGGGCCTATCAGGTTGAGGGCGTAAAGGGCTAACGCTATCATCAGGCCGCCTAACGCGCCCCACCCCTGGAAGCCGGCCGCCTTAACCTCGAGTAGGATTAGAAGCAGCCCCACTACGAGCAACATCATCGCCACTCCAGGGTCTAACACTAGGGACGCTAGCTCGGCTAGTAGCCCGCGCCTAACCTTCTCAACGTAGCTCGGCTCAACCCCCTCGGCCTTCAGCACCTCGTCGAGCGAATTAGCCTTAGAGGCTATCCCGAGCTCGCACGCCTCCTCGGCGGCGAACGCCCTATTCTCGGTAACCATCTTCTCCAGCTCCGAGATCACTTTGAGATCGGAGGTCTTAGCGAGGCTGCGCAGCCTAGCCTTAACGTACTCGACGACCTTCTCGTCCTTAGGACGGGGTTCACACGCGCCAACTACGCTTCCCGGCCCCACGTATAGCCTCTGGGCGCTAAGGGCCACTAGCATGCCCGCTGAGACAGCCCTACCTCCAGGAGGCACCCAGGAGACGACTCGGCAGCCACACCCGCTAATCTCCCTGATTATCCTGTCCGCCGCATCCAGGTAGCCCCCGTACGTGTCGACCACCAGCACTAGGAGAGTCGCGCCCCTAGCCCTCTCTACAGCGTCCCTAACGACTAGCCACGCGCCGTAGTCGACTCGGCCCGTAACGTAGGCGACGACCACTAGCCCCCTACGCGGGGGGAGGGCGTAGGCCTGGAGCAGGGGGAGTAGGAGGAGCGCGAGCAGTAGAGCCCTTCTCATCGTGGATAGACTAGCCCACCTAGCTTATTGCCCTTACCGCCAGCTGGCAAATAACACCTCTAGGCGATAGCCGCTAGCTCTCAAAGCCAGAGGCCCTTAACCCATTATATACCGTCGTGTGCCCCTTACCGAGGGTGGAAGCGTGGAGGATATGGCCCGAGTCGCCGACTTCGCTGAGAGGCTTAGGAGGTACTTCTTCACGCTCTCAGTAGCATACGCCTTCTTCACGTTCGGCATGGCCATAGCGGGCTACTGGCTCCTCGCCGTATCCATCAAGCCCATAGCGTTCCCGAACGTTGAGTGGGAGCAGTACTCGCTAGCAGCGGCAGCGGTGATGGGCGTTATAGCGGGCCTGTGCGTGGTAGTCCTAAAGAAGACGGTCCCAGGAACTGGCCTGAGCAAGGACTGGAGGGAGGGCGTTAAGTGGCTAGTATCCTTTGCCGCCCCCTTCTTCGCCCTCTACCTCATCCCGGTCCCCGAGCCAAGCCTCTACGCGCTCATGTGGTACCCGGCGCTAGCCCTAGCGCACCTAGCCGTCTACCTCCTGCTGGAGAGGCCTAGGGTGAAGCGCGGGCTCGCAGTCGCTAGGCCATTCCTACTATCCTCGATCGAGATCCTAGCGACGACCCCCATCGTATTCTACGCCCACCTAGCGTACGGGATCGACTGCTCCTGGGCGATGGCGCTAGGCTTAATGCTCCTATCCTACTGCGCAGCCGGCATCTACGCGATGCACAGGGCCTCTAAGCTCTTCGCGTAGGACTATGACCGAGCGGCTACCGAGCCTAGACAGGGAGCTCATGAACCCCAAAAGGTTCCTGATAGCCACCCTGCTCTACGCCCTAGGCCCCAAGACGATGGGGGATCTCGCCAAGGCCTTGAACCTCACCTGGGGAGACCTAGACAGCAACGTGAGGAGGCTAAGGGAGAAGGGCTACGTGAAGACCCTAAAAGTGCCAACCCTAAAGGGGCCGAGGACAGTCGTCGCCCTAACCGAGAAGGGTGTAGAGGAGTACGAGAAGCTCGTCAAGCAGCTCAGGACCCTGCTAGCCCAGGTCGAGAAGGCCTCGGGGGAGGCTGAGCGAGAGGCCTAAAATCGACTTTTTACAACTTACAACCTAATAACAGCATGGAGAGAGCGCGCATCATAGCGTGCTTAATCGCCCTAGCCGTTATAGCCTTAGCCGCCGCAGCTCTCCTACACGCTCACCGCCCACCGCCTAAGAAGCCTCCCCTAACCACCCTAACATTGAACGTGAAGGGGCGCGGCCTAGTCCTAATTAACGGATCTAAAGCCTACCACCTAAACTCCACGTCACCGTTCACCGCAACGTTGAAGGCTATACCCGAGAGGGGCTGGAAGCTCTCTAAGTGGCTGGTTAACAGCAGCGCGCTCGCCCCTAGCCCCGAGCTGGAACTTACGGTTAGGGGCAACACTACGGTTGTAGCCGTCTTCGAGCAGATCCTCTGCTCCGTTAGGATACTCGCTAACGCCTCGGATGTCGAGGTGCTCGTTAACGGCTCTAGGGTTAGCCTGCCCTACGAGGTTAGGGTGCCTTGGGGCTCCCTGCTGGTTATAGAGGCTAGGGCTCCTGAGGGCTTTGAGCAGGGCTGCTGGCTAGTAAACGGCTCCAGGGCTTGCGCTAAGGTCCTTAAGCTGAGGATTAGGGGCGACACCACTATCGAGGCCCGGTTCATAAAGCTCTGCAAGGTGGTGGTGAGCAGCGGCACTGCCCCCTGGGTGCTGGTTAACGGCTCCAAGGTCTCCGGCAACCTAACCCTCTGGGTTAGGAGGGGCGCGGTGCTGGAGCTCGAAGGCGAGTGCCTGGAGCTTAACGAGACTCACCAGGCGTGCGTGTCAAGCTGGCTGGTGAACGGGAGGAGGGAGGGATGGCCAAAATACTGGGTCGTGATAAAACAGGACACTTACATCAAGCCAGTGGTCATAGTAGGCTACAAGTCCCCGCCCCCGAGCAAGGGAGAGGTAGTCGTTAACGGGAACTTAACCGAGGCTAGGGTGGAGCCCATTAGGACGATACTAGTGCCGTTCACCGCGAAGCTGAAGTACCTCGGTAATGGATGGTATGGGGTTAAAGGAGGAATAGGAGGATTCTTCATAGAGTTACCTGAAGGCTGGAAGGAGGTAACCATAGAGGGGGAGGTCAGAACCGGTAAGGGGCTATCCTACGTAGGCTTCCACGTCGTATTAAACAACTCTAGAGTATTCTATGCGGCTGGGCCACGTTTCCACGAGTCCACCCACTTCAAGGTAGTCTTCACCGATAAATTCCTGAGAAAGTGTGGCACACCCTGTCTCAAAGATGGCCGCCTAGAGTGCCATCCTCCATTCGAAAAGCCTGAGTGTGAGCCGCACATAGAGGCCGAGGAAATGTATAGTTTAGGTGCCCTTGGACAGTCTCCCAAAGTAGAGCCATATGCCAAGGAGGGCTGGCTTTTTATTGACTGCTACTGGGGCTACGTTAGGTTCCGTATCCTGGTCAAGGTGTAAGCTATGAGGCGGCCTCTCCTCCTGCTTGCTCTCCTGGCCTTCTCGCTTTTCCTAGCTACCTGCCTCGCTGCGCCTAGCGGTTGCCGTGCTTGTGAGGTTTGCGGTAGCGCTGGGTACCTGTGCTCCTCGGATAGCCCCTGCTGCTCGTGCGTCTGCGGCGAAGGCTGTGGTGCCGTGCCCAGCGACTACAGGGAGTGGAGCTGTGGTGCCGGATGGTGCAGGCTAGGCGGGAGGTACTATGGAGGCGACTACGTAATTGCCTACGTGAGCTGTGGGGCTAGTGACTACAAAGGCGAGGGAGACGAGGGTAAGGCTTACTTTAGCGGTAGGAGCTGGTCTAAGGTTATCTCTGCTAACTCTAGCGTGTTGCATAGGGTTTACTGGACTTTCGTGGATCACGTTGATTGGAGGGGGTCTAGCGGTAGCTACTACGCTGAGGCTAGGTCTAGCATAAGCGCTTACGGTAGGGTTAAGGGGTTCTGGACGGTCTGGTTCGGCGTCGACGACGAGAAGTCGATCACAACCTCAACGCCTAACAGGGACGTGTACAAGCACTCCCACGTAAAGGCGCTCTGGGACTGCGTAGACGCTAAACGCAGCAGGCTCAAGCTAGGGGTTAGCGTCGATGAAGGGTACCCGGCATATCGGGTAACGTGGCGTGCTTGTGGGTCCTGATGCTGGGATTGCGTTGAGGTTAAGAACAGTTTTATTAAGGGCTATGGTATGCTTCATATACGGTGTATACCTTGTCTACCACTATAAGGCTGTCTAAGGAGACTAAGGAGATGTTGACTGATGTGTTGATTAGGCTAGAGAAGGAGCTGGGTAGGCGGCTGAGCTACGACGAGGTAATTAGGATCCTTATACGTAGGAGTAGGACGAGGAACCCGCGGCTGCTGTTAAAGCTGGTAAGCATGAGTGTTCCAGAAGAGGTGGTTAAAGAGGCTCATAGGTTACTAGAGGAGGAGGTTTGGCTTGAGGAGGAGGCGTTTAGAAGGAGATATCGCGGTAGATACGAGTATTCTCGTTGAAGTAGCGCTAGGGACTAGGAGCGGCAAGGATCTAGCTAGGCTAATGGTAGACGGAGCGATCATCCCCTATACCACCTCGCTTAACGTAACCGAGCTACTCTACGTCTTATGCCGCTTACTGGGGATGGAGGAGGCTGAGAGGAGGGTTAGGCTACTCTTAGACTCGGGGTATTTAATAATCGTGAGTTCGGATAGGGTTAGTAGGACGGCTGCTGATTGTAAGTGTCGATTTCCACTAAGCATTGTTGACTGCCATATTCTAGCGCTAGCTAAGGACTACGGACTTCCCGTCGTGTTCTACAGGAAGGAGCGCGAGCTTGAGCGGGTATTAGAGGGGCTGAAGAAATGGCTAGGTATTGATCTGTTCTTCCTTACGGAGCTTACTAGACCTTAGAGCAACTACCCCTCCTTTCCTCTACTAGGTTAAAACTGTAAGGGTCACTTTCTAACGCCCTATTCCTTGGCATGGCGGTTAGGCGCTTAACCCTCCTAATCTTAGTTTAACTTTAAGATGAGCGAGAAGTTGCTTGCAGCGCTCAAATTTCATCAATTTCTCTTAATGCCTCGTCCAGCGAGAGGGGGTGGGGGATGTTATGCCTCTTCAGGAGCTCTAGCATCTCCCTGTAGGATATGCCCGCCTCTTCAGCCCCCTCTCCAGACGCTTACCTTACCTTCCCTTACTAGCTCGAGAGCTCTCCTTAGCTTAACCTCCCTGAGGCTGACGACAAAGAGTTCCCTAATAATGGCCGACCTGCTCGCGCCTTTCTCCCTAGCGAGTTCCTCTATCTCTCTAACTACTGAGCGCGGTAGCCTCACCGATACGGTCACCATCTCTTCAAGAGCCTCGCGCATAGAGTTCAGGGTAGGAGCCTATGCGGACGATTTAAGCATTATATAAGGTATCATGGGGAGTTGAGGAGCTGGCTGGTTCTAGCGTGCCTAGTAGCCCTGCTCTGTGCCTCCTACGCCTTGACGTGAATAGGCGCTGGCCGCGAGGGGGGCGAGGCTGGTCTTAGGCGTAGGCATGCCGCCTGCTTCTTGAGGGTTGAGGGGCTTGAGGGCGTCGAGGCGCTGGTTAACGGCTCTCTTACCCGCCTCCCAGCAGTGGTGCGGGGTGCATGCGGAGCTAGGTTTAGGGTCGAGGCGCCCGCCCATGTCGACCTAGGGAGTAGGGTTATAGTGTTTGAGGATAGGGCGGTTAACGCGACCTTAGCTAACTGCACGGTGGTCTTGAGGTGGAGGCTCCTGTGCAGGGTCAAGGTGGATAGGGGGCCGGCTCCCTGCGTAAAGGTTAACGGGAGCTGTAGCGCCCCGGAAGCGCTGGTGCCGTGCGGCGCCGCGCTAGTCTTCGAGGCCCCCGAGACCTTACCCTATAACTCGACGCACGCCTTAAGGCTCGTGGGCTGGGAGGTGTCGGGTACGCTCGTAAGGAGCCTTAAGCTCGCGCTCAGGGTTAGGGGAGGCGAGGCGGTGCGCCCAGTCTACGAGCCCGCAGAGCGAGGCTAGCCATTTAAGGCTGAAATCATGCCGAATAAAATGGTGCTGAGTGCACGTCAGGCCGAGCGGTGAGGAAATTGGTCTTTACTGAGTAATTTTTACCTTATAATAGAGAATTATTTTAAAATCTCCCACTTCCACTCCAGCGGGTTCTCGGCCTTTAGGAAGGAGGTGTAGTGCTGAAAGTCGTCTACGTTCTCCGTCCATATGTAGTCTACGACGCCCCTGCACGTGTACGCGAGTACGGCGTCGAACACTTCTCCACCCCTTAAGCCGAGTCTAGCTGCGTGCTTTAGGGCCTCCACGTAGTTGGCTGGCGCTAGCTTAGCCAGTCGCCTCGACTTAGCTAGGGCCTCCACTATCCTGTACGCCTCGTGGGGTACTAGCGGCCTCTTAACCCTGCTACTGGTCATCACCGAGTAGAACTCGGCGAGGTTCTGGTAGGATACGTAGCCCTCTACGTAGCCTAGCAGCGCCGCTGTTAGGACGGCTTTCGCTTGCTCGTGTGCTGGGCTTAGCGGGTCGTAAGCATAGCACAGTATCATAGTGTCTATGAGCACTTTCTTCCCGTAGTGCGGAGTCCTCTCTATCAGGGCCCCATTAACGAGTATCCTCATAGATGTCCCTCCTGCGCAGCCTCGGGACGCCGACGCCCCTAGCCTCCTCCATAAGCCTCAGGGGCTCCAGGTCTTCCTCGCTGGGCTTCAGTGTCAGCACCAGAGAGTTTTCTCTAACTTCTATCTCGAAGACGTCCCCATCCCTGAGCTTAAGCATCCGCCTCACCGCTACTGGCACGTAAATCTTACCCGCGTAATATTTGGCCACAGCCTTCATGGCCAGTATTTCATAATGGCTTGCGCTTATACTTAAGGCTTAGTTACGCCCGAAACGCTCTGACATACCAGGCTTCACCTAGCGTGCAGCCTTCGAGAAGGAGCGCCTTCATCCTCTCGATCTCCTCGTGCTCGCTGAGCCTTGTTACCCAGGTCTCCCCCTTGCACTTTCTCCACGACGAAGACTTCCTCAACCTTAAGATGGTCTAACAGGTGCGGCGAGTGGTGGTAACCACTACCTGACAGGGAGCCTTTCTCATCAGGTCTACGAGCGTCTCGAGCAGGTGGGGGTGGATGCGGTTCTCGGGCTCCTCGAAGGCCACAAGGTTATATCCCCCGTGTAGCGCCGTGATGAAGGCTAGGAGCCTAAGGGTGCCGTCTGATACTGCTCCAGGCCTTAAGGGCTCCCTCGATTTCCGCGAACTTCTCCCTCTCCTCAAGGAACACG
>CAZAZN010000014.1:0-4705 GCA_964489665.1 uncultured Thermofilaceae archaeon | reverse complement strand
GGCCTTAAGGGCTCCCTCGATTTCCGCGAACTTCTCCCTCTCCTCAAGGAACACGTGAAGCAGGACCCTAGCTAGTCCCTCCCCCTTATACCCTAAAATTGGCATGGACGATATCGGCGAAAGAGCCCTGATGTGGGAGGGGGAGAACGAGAAGGCCCCTATGGACTTCACCGCCTGGGCTAGCGCGTGGAGCTCTGGGGCAGCATCTGCTGAGAGGAAGCGGAGAGCTCTCGCGTAGGCGATTGAGCCAAAGTATTTTGTATGTAACTTTGTATGTAGCGGTATTTCCGAGCGTTTTAGAGAGCCTTCTTTAGACGCGTAACTGAACTCGCTCTCGAAACCTCTATGGATTAAGGCTTCGGATTCATTTATCGTTACCAGCTCTTGGTAGCTGTTCGCTGTCAGGACTAGCTGGTAGCGCACAGTGGACCCCTTGATCTTAGCAGTGAGGGATAGCGCGACTTCAGCGCTCTCGTTGAAGTTGAAAGTTACTTCTCTAAAGCTACTAAAGCCTACTTCCTTAGGGTCAAGCCCTTGAGTATGAACAGATAGTAGCCTAAGAGCCTTTACGATGTTGCTCTTACGCTAGCGTTGGGACCCACGAGCACGCACAGCTTACCTAGCTTAAGCCGGACTTCCTTAAGGCTAGGGAAGTTCTTAGCTCTAAGTTCGACGAACTCCGCTGCCTTCACCGCTTATCAGCCCCAGAAACAGGCAATGGGGTTAAAAAATAAGGGGGCTTCTACTCACGGCTAGTGCGAGGTTTGCCTTTTCTAGCTGTTTAAGGACTATTACCGCGTGGGCTCTAGGGCTAGGCGGGTGGCTTACGGCCTAGGCAACTTAGGGGTTGCGCTGTTCTACCACGCGATAGGGGCTTACCTGATATACTTCTACGTCGACGTGGTCCGCCTAGATCCGGCGCTCGTGGGGTTAGCGGTGTCGACGGCCTACGGGGTCTGGAACGCCGTTAATGACCCGCTAATAGGCTACCTCTCGGATAGGACTAGGAGCAGGTGGGGGCGTAGGATTCCTTACATAATATTCGGCGCGCCCCTAGCCGCCCTCCTCTTCGCCCTCGTCTGGACCCCTCCGACGCCCGAGCCGCTTAGGGAGCCCTACGACCTAGCGATGCTAGCGTACCTAGCGGCCGTGTTAGCGCTATTCGACCTAGCCTACACCGCCGTGTCCGTCCCCTACATCTCCCTCTTCCCCGAGATGTTCGAGGACCTAGCCGAGAGGGCCGAGGTCTCGATGTACAGGCAGGTCTCGGCGATGCTCGGCTGCATACTGGCCTTCGCCCTAACCCCCATCTTAGCGTCCCAGTTCTCGAGCTGGCTAGGGAGGGTTAGGGGGTGGAGCGTTGCCGGAGCCGTACTAGGCCTTGTTGGTTGTGCTGCCTTCATGGTATCCCTGCTGGGCAGTAAGGAAAGGAGGGAATTCTGGGGCGAGCCCCAGCCCCCGCTCCTAGAGGCGTTTAAAACGACGTTCTCGAACAGGACATTCCTAGCGTTCGAGGCGGCTAATCTAATGATATGCTACGTTTGGAGCTGGCTCTCGGCTATGGTACCGTTCATCACTAGGTACGCGCTCGGCGCTTCAGAGAAAGAGGCCTCTGTGCTCTTCCTAGCGATGTTCCTGTCCTGCGCCGCCCTATACCCGCTGTGGAGGCGTTACGCCGTCCGCCACGGGTCTAAGGAGACCCTAGTAGCGTCGACGACCCTGTTTGTCTTGTTACTCTCCCCCTTCCTAGTCGTTAGGGAGCTCTGGCAGGCGGCGTTAGCGATGCTCGCGCTGGGCGCAGCTAACTCAGGGATAACCCTGGTTAGGGAAGTTGTGTTAAGCGATGTGATAGACGAGGACGAGCTTAAGACGGGGGCTAGGAGGGAGGGCACGTACTTCGGCGTTAACACGTTCGTTGAGAGGTTCTCGATGGTCCTAGTCGGCGCCAGTACGGCTGGCGTGCTCGGGCTCAGCGGCTACTCACCCAGCCTAGAAAGGCAACCTCCTACAGTGGAGCTGGGGATTAGGTTAGGCGTCGTAGGGCTTTCACTGATCGCCCTCGCAGTATTCCTGCTAGCGATGAGGTTTTACCCGCTCACTAGGGATAAGGTACTAGAGGTGCGGAGGAGGCTTAGCGAGCTACACAAGGAGAAGGCCCATAGGTTAGCTAGGTAGGTCCTCCTCGACGACCCCTAAACCTAGCAGCCTAGCGGCGGCCTTGAACTCCCAGACGTAGTCGCCAAGGAAGCTGACCCTATGCCAGCCGAAAGCTTCCCAGTCGCTCGACTCGAGTATCCTCTCAACATTGGCCTTAACTATAAGCTTGTCCCTGCACGCCTCTTCAACGTCCTCGTACCCTAGGCTCGTCCCTAACCTTAACGCGAGCTTGCCCTTGAACACGCTAACCTTAGCCGTCGTAACCGGCACGCCCTCGGGGAAGCGGACTACGGGGCTAGCGCCTAAGAGGTGAGCTTCCCCGTGGTGCACAATGCTGAAGGGCAACTCCTCTCTCGCGAGCTTAGGGCAGGCCATACAGTGGAGGTAAATGACTCTGTCCCTAACTATGTCCACAGCGTAGTTAGATACGAAGCCGGGCTTACCCGTTAACTCCATCCCAAGCATTAGAGTTATCGTCGAGTCGAGGTCCGACTCGCAGCACGCTGGGATGCCCTCGCTTAGTAGCTGGGAGAAGGCCATGCAGGGGAAGGCGGGTAGCCTTCCGGTTAGCAACAAAGTTCCGCAGTCAATCGTCACAGCATCGCAACTTTTCTCCCTCAGTAGCCGTTTAAGCGCAAGGTAGAGGCGAGCGGAGTTCAGTAGAGTCTCGTAAGGCACCTTAACCTCCTGAGCCCTCGAGATCCAGGCCTCGGCGATACCCCTAGCCTCCTCCTCGCTCACTCTCTCGTAGAGGTCACATAGCTTCTCCGGTTCGGCTCTAACGACCTCTACACCGAAGACCTCCCTGAGCCTGCGCATGTACCCCTCGATGTCCCGGCGCCACTGGTGAGCTTGGTCAAGACCCTTAAGATCCACGTAGAAGCCCTTAGCGGCTATCGAAGGGATCATTGAGGCGAGTCTCTCGAGGAACTCCCTACTAACCCCCTTAGCCGCCTTAAGCTCAGGCTCTAAGAGTTGCCTTAGCCTCTCGAGCTCCTTCTCCCCGATCTCAACGCGATCCGTAGCTACGAGCAATACCCTTCTCCCCCTGAGGCGCAGCACAGCTACTAACACCCTAACCGCCTTAACGAAGTCTTCTAGCCTAGGTGAGGCAATAGGTAGGACTCTGAGCCCCTTTCTCCTAGCCTGCTCGTACAGCTGCACGAATACGTGGTCGCCGCCGTACGTCCTAGACGCTATCACCGTTGGCTTACCGAGGCTTAGTAGCTCGAGCCCAGCCCTAACCAGCCCAGGGTCGCCGAAGTGGCCTATAAGGCAGAGCACGAGCCCGTCCGCGGCCTTAACCCCCTCGGCTACTCTCCCAAGGAGTTGGGGATCGTAGCTCGTCAGTACCTCACCGCCGACGAACTCTACCTCCGGCAGCCCTTTCCTTAAGACCGCGAGGATCTCCTCCCTAGCGGTCTCGTTGTTATAGCCAAGGAACGGCCAGCCAGCCTCCCACTGAGGCTTACTTATGAACGTAACGTATAGCTTCAAGCCATGCCCCAGTTTAAGGAGCGCGCTACTCACACTTTACGGTATCGGCTCTCTCGAGAATGTCGGCACCTAACCGCTCGATCTCGCGTTTAAGCGCTAAGACGACCTTACGTATTGCCTCCTCGCTTAGCTGGAGAGGCTCCCGTAGCTTGAGCCAAACGCTTCTCGAGCCTTCGAGAATAGTTGCGTAAAACGTGCCTAGCTCACCTTCCCTAGCTAGCTTGCCGGACTCGTCGGCTACTCTGTAGCCAGCCTCCCTGAGCCCGTCGGCGTCGAGGGGGGCTGTCTCGATCCAGGCCTCCGTTATCACGGCCCTCTCAAGCCCAGCTATCCGCACCTCCTCCACGATGTCCCCCACCCTGAAGCGCTTCAGAAGGCACGACTCGTAGAAGAGGGGGAGTTCCGCCACCTCCTTAGTGGGCTCTAGCTTCACGAAGGCCTCGATCCACAGGTTGACCCCTTCTACCTTGACTACGTCGTAAGCCTCGGCGCACACCCTGCCGCTAACTAAGTAGAAGTAGCTTTAGGACTATCTCATCGAACAGTCCCTCTCTCGCTAAAGCTGGCGCGGGTTTAGATAGGTATAGCGTTGCTCTAGCGATTAAAGCTCGCCCCGCGACGATTAGGGAATCGCTAACCGCCCGCCTAGGCTGACTCACAGCTACTTAAGGCATTCTTTAAAGCCCGCAGCGGGAATAGGCGCCTGTGGGCGAGGTCTCGTTCTATAAGTACGCTGCGATAGTGAAGAACTTGAGGGGGGTTATCTACTCGTCGCTGAGCCCCGAGGAGTTCTCGAAACACCTCTCCTGGCTGCTGAGGAGATTTAGGTACAGGAACGTAGGAGTCCCGCCGCTACTCAAGATTAAGTACGGTTCCGCCATCCCGAGGAGGAAGGTCCTGCTGGAGCTGAGCTACCCCATAGCCGAGCTCAAGGGGGCAATTGGGGTGCTCGCTAAGCTGGGGCTCGAAGAATGCGCTGCCGAGGCCTACGTGCTAGCCTCAGCCTACGTAAGCCCAGTGATGGTGCTGGGCCGGGAGAGCCTGGAGGAGC
>CAZAZN010000013.1:0-28852 GCA_964489665.1 uncultured Thermofilaceae archaeon | reverse complement strand
ATAGGGGGCCGGCGGTGCTCGCGGGCAGGTACCTCCTCGACTGCGGGGAGGGCGTGGCGTCCGCCCTTATCGAGGCGGGACTCCTAGACGAGGTAGACTACGTCCTAATCTCCCACTTCCACGCTGACCACGTAGTGGGGCTTGTACCGCTGATATGGGCCTACATGCTGCTCGGGCGCGATAGGGAGCTCGTAGTGGCGGGCCCGCCGGGAACGCGTGAGCTAGTCTGGAGCCTCGTTAAGCTGCTTAAAACCCCCGTGCACAGGGTCGAGGGTTTCCTAAGGGTAGTCGACCTAGAGCCCGGGGACAGGCTGGGGGGCGCCGTAGCGGTACGGGCAAACCACCCCGTCGAGACCCTAGCCTTCAGGATCGATGAGGGTGGCTCATCGGTCTGCTATGCGGGCGACACGGCCCAGTCGAGTGAGGTAGTGGCGCTAGCTAGGGGCTGCGACCTCCTAATACACGACTCGACGTATCCTCCGGGCCGCGAGGAGGAGGCGGCCGCCGACGGGCACTCAACGCCAGTAGTCGCCGCGCAGGTAGCCGAGGAGGCTGGCGTCAAGGCGCTTGCCCTCTTCCACCTACCCTTCTACAGGATGGGAGGCTACAAGTTCCTCGACGACTACCTTAAAGCGGCGCGGGAGCACTTCTCAGGCCTCGTATTCGCGCCGCGAGAGCTGCAGGTGTTAGAGGTTTAGGAACGGGCCTTAAAGGATCTTAACAGCGACCTTAAGGAGCAGCTAATAACGTTGAGCAGTCAGCGGCGATATGGAGAACGAAGCTCACAGTATATCCTTAAATAGGTTTTCAATAAGATTTTTAAGGGGGATGGTTATGGCGAGCGTGCGGGAGATGAGCACCTACGAGCTAATAAAAGCCCTTAAGGAAAGGGGCTTAACCCTAAGGGAGCTAGCCGAGATACTCGGCATACCCGAGAAGGACCTTACCAACTACGTCGTAGAGGCTAAGTTCAGGTACCCGCTACTGGTAGCTGAGCGAAGAGTCTAACCTTATTACCTCCCTAAAGCCTAGCGTACTGGGGGATGAAGAGCGTCCCCGACCACTACGGACCACCTACGTGACGAGGCGGTGGCTGGCTGACTCCTCACAAATATGTGAAAATTTCACCAATCTGTGAATAGGCGCATCACATAGATGTGAGCATTTCACATATTTGTGAGCTACTCAGCCGGAGAGGTTTTAACCTCCTAGGGTACTTTCTCCTAGGGGATGAGGAGGGCGTTGAAAGCGGACCTCGTGAAGAAGCAGCCGCGCTGACCCTCTGCTAGACCTCCTTAACCCACCGGTAAACCGTCTTTAGCGGCACGCCAAGCTCCTCCGAGATGCGCTTAACGCTCACCCCCCTCCTCCTCATGTCCCTAGCCCTCTCCCTAAGGGCCCTCCTCTCAGCCTTACTGTACCTCGCCCTATTCTCGAAGACTATGACGTCCTCCATCCCAACGAGCGATAGGGCGAAGGTGAACGCCTGCAGAGCCCTACTCTCCCTGTAGAGGTACCCCTTCACCTTAACCCTATAGCCCATGGCGATGTACTCCTTAACTTCTAGCAGGGCCTCCTTAACCGAGCTGAACGGCACTGAGGTGCTAGTGAAGAGTATCTCAACTAGCTTATCGCCGTGCTTAACGTCAATGCTGTAGTTCTTCCTAGACATGGCTATCGCCCCCATGTAGCGCCTACCCTTATAAGCGTTTCTCACATTAGCGAAACGTATAAATAGAGAAAAGCTTATAAACCCTTCTCATATTATAATAATCGAGAATTTGAGAAAGGGAAGCCCCGGGGTGAGAGCATGGTGGCCTGGAGGGTCGCGACCCTCGAGGCCCTAAGGTGCGTGATAACCGATAGAGGACCTCCGTAAAACTCCTCCTTCTTTACCCCTCCCTTCCTCCCCTCTTTTTCAGCTTCTTAAGCTCCAGGCCCGCTACTCCCCTCTTCTCGCGCCCTAGCCACCAGCTCTAAGACCTCGTTCACCCTTCTCCTAGCTCCTTCGACGCCCATCACCTCAACCCACCTCACCCTCATCGACGTTAACACGTTCCTAACGGCCTCTAAGTGCCTCCTAACGGCTCTAGAAACCTCGGGCCCCCACCCCACCTCGTCGCGCTCAACGTCCTGGAGCAGGACCTCCTCGCCCAGCTCAGCGACCTCCCAGGGGTCAAGCGCTAGGATCACGTAGGGCCTAAGCCCGAGAGCCCTCGCAGCGGTTAAGCTCCTCCTAAAGTCCTCGGGTGTATGGGCGTAGTCCGTTAATACTAGGAGCCCCGCCCTCCTAACCCCCGCGCTAAGCGCCTTAACTCCCTCTAAGAGCCCTACGGAGCCAGTTGGTCTAGCCGAGCAGACCTCCCTAGTTACGAAGACGGGTAGCGCCCTACCCCTCAGGCTCCACGCCACCCTAACCCCGCTAGACAGGACGGCTACCGCCACGTAGTCGCCCAGCGCCTCGAGGACCCAGGCGATAAGCGAGCACGTGAACAGGACGGCTGAGGCCTTCTCGCCGAAGTCCTGGGACGCCGTTAAGTCGACGAGCACCGCAACCCTAACCCTCCTCTCAGTCCTCCTCTCCCTAACCATCAGCCTGTAGCCAGCGACCGGGTCGGGCATTCTAGCCGTAACCCTCCAATCGATCATCCTCAAGTCGTCCCCAGGCCTATACTCCCTAAAGTCCTCGTACTCAAGCCCCAGCCCAAGCCTCCTAACAGAGCTCTCACCAGCCAGCGCCCGGGAGGCTAGAATTCTAGCCTCCTCTATTAAGACTCTAGACCTAGTGCAGGCTTCCTCAAAGCCCTTATTATCATTTAAATTTAAAGTTAACCTCATGCGCCAACTTCTGCTCTAAAGTTTTAATCTGAAAAGGCTAAAGATTTAGGACAACGCTTACAGGCTTATCCATCCATGCTGCTAGATACACATACCTAAATGCAGGACTACCTATTTTCTTTAGCTTAACCCTATAAAGGGGTAGGTATAGTACTTCAACCACTGTTTCGCGTAAACCGTAAAGGGCTAACGCTAAGGATTTCGCGACGGTAGGCGTCATCCGAGGCCTTATACAGGGGCTAGGTTCTCCCTCAACAATGGCCGCCGTAGGTAACGAGTAGACCACTTCTTCTACTTCCTCTAAACTAGGGACTGATGCCTCGTAAGTTCCAGTCTTCTCGTCATAAGTTATAAGGTCCCTCGAGATGAGCGCGTTTAAAATACGTGATAGTTTGTATCTGCTCCATCCAAGCCTAGCCTCAAGTTCCTTTCGAGTGAGCCTTTCGTTAAGTAGGAGAGCAAGGACCGCCAGTTGATCATCTTTTAAGCCTGTAACATCTACAAACTCTATAAATCGGCCTCTATCGCTAAAGTAGGGTAAGCCTCCAGTAAGCGAATCTATAAGCATTATGGCCTCTCTCGCTCTCTCTACAGTTCTTCTTAATAAAAATCCTTCAGTCTCTGCGTAGGTATAGATGCCTCTTAGTAGGAAGAAAGGGTAAAAGAAGGCTTCAGCATCGGATGAGACTTCTACCGGTTTAAACAATCTCTTCAAAATATAACTCTTAGCATAATTTAAAGCGATATCTAAATCATATCTATGCTCGATGTACAATTTCCTAACTTTAAGCAGACTGCGCCTATACTGTAAAGCGGATACCATATCGTTAAGATCTAAGAGGCGAACACCAAGAATCTTAGCAACCTTAATAGCTCCGTCGGTAAATCCGGAAGCGGAGACTAAGAAAGCCTCGCTCGCGCCGATATCTTGAGCTATTTGGTGAATTTTCATAACCCACTCTTTGGACACCGGTTTAGAATAGTTCTTAACCTCAACAACTGATATCCGCCCATCGGGCGTTGAAAGTAAGACGTCTATCTCGTGCCTAGCGCCGGAAAAGCCGCGAATTACAACGTTTCGTCGCGCCGAATACCCTAACTCCACGAAGTACCTTAACACTACATCCTCGAAGAGAAACCCTTTCTCTCTCTTGGTTAAGGAGCTACGTGTAGAGGTGCTTGATGAGCGTTTCCTCTTCTTCCTTCGAGTCTTAGACCTTGTAGTCAACTGTTCACCATAATACGGAGATTTAGGGCCATATTAAAAATTACCTTAAGGTAATTAAGGTAATTTTTAATATGGCTAATGGATCAGGGAGAGCATAGTCTTTCTCCGCCTTGAGATATGCTTAGCAGTTAGCTAACCCTTAAGCGCTCGTCTTTCTTTAATAGCTACCGAGTCTAAAGGTGATAAGCATGAATAGCGCGAAGTTCTTCAGCATAGAGGAGCTAAAGGGAGCGCTGGTCGTGGACTCCGAAGGTTTAATATACGGCAACCTAAGTGAAATTGAGGTTAAAGAGGAGCATATCACGTTAATAATCTCTGCTAAGGTGGGTAATTGTATTGACATTAAAGGAAGGGTACCCGTTAAGGAGGTGAGGGTTATCGACCGCAAGGAGCTGGCATCTCCTCAGGGCATTCGAACGAAAATAGCTGTTCTCGTACTTAGCACTCCCCGCGAGGCCTTATATAGAGGTATTAAGCCAGAAAGCGGCGCACCTAAGGTAACGGAGCCTAGTGAACTAAAGGGCAAGCTCGTCGTAAGCCTATCGAAGGGGATACTCGGCTACTGCCAGGGCCTGGTGATAGGGGCTGGCGAGGTCGGAATAAGGGTCGTGGTGGAGCCGCCCCAGATATCCTGGCTTAAGCTACTAGAGGACCTCAGGGCTAGGAACCCTAAAGCCGCATCAGCGCTAGCGCTAAAGGCGGACCCCCTGAAGAGGCCTAGGATACCGCTAAGCGAGGCAAAAGCCCTCCTAAAGGGCGTGGAGGTAGACCTAGCCCGGTACTTAGAGGGGGGCAAGCACCTAGACCTACCGTGGAGCAGCATAGTCAAGGTCGGAGACGTAATCATAGTCGAGTAGCTAAGAGGGCTGATCGCGCCAGGACAGAGGATAACTCCGACCTTTGAAAAGCCGAATCGGGGAGATATTATAAGAAAAGGCGAAGAATCTAGTCGATCAGGCTATATAAACCCGGTTTATAAACCCTTGAACCGTTATGGTTTATGTATAATGGATGGGTGTTCCGAAAACGATATTAACGAGCCGAAAAGAGTAAAGACAGGGCCAAAAAAAGCCCCACTCCCAGAAACTCTCAATGAAAAGAGAGTTGAGAGGCTCGGTAAACCTGCTTAGCTGGTAGATGAAAGCCCTCCCTCCTCCCAGAAACTCTCAATGAAAAGAGAGTTGAGAGCATTTCAAGAACCAAACCTCGGGATATTCGACAATATCCCATCTCCCAGAAACTCTCAATGAAAAGAGAGTTGAGAGAATATATCCCGTGTGGGAACAATGGGGGAAGTGGCAGTAGTCTCCCAGAAACTCTCAATGAAAAGAGAGTTGAGAGCGTAGAACTCTAAGCGAATTTGAGATGGCTCCGCCCAAGCTCGATCCATCGCCTTGAGCTCCCAGAAACTCTCAATGAAAAGAGAGTTGAGAGTAGAGATCGTGGAGAACCGCGCATACAGCGGGGGGACAGTCTTTCTCCCAGAAACTCTCAATGAAAAGAGAGTTGAGAGGCTATGCTCACGGCCATCTCGGCAATAGCCCTAGGACTGTAACTCCCAGAAACTCTCAATGAAAAGAGAGTTGAGAGTCCTCTCCCTCCCTGATCAGGTCGGCGGCGGCCTCCTCGAACTCTCAAGAACTCTTAATGAAAAGAGAGTTGAGAGCTCGGTATATCGTCGATCTCCTTGACGGGTATTATCGGGCTCTCGAGAACTCTTAATGAGAAGAGAGTTGAGAGAAGCTCAAAGGGCCGGGCTCACTTCCTTGCCCGTCTTCTTACACTCACAAAAACCCTCAATGAAAATAGAGTTGAGAGCAGCTACTGATCTGCTCTATCACTAAAATGTGGCGTTCGCCGTCTCTCAGAGGTTCTCGATGAAGAGAGGGTTGGGGAGAGACTCTTCTTGGACGGCTACATGAAGATTCCAACCTTATCTTTCAAGGACCATCGATGAGGGTGGGATCAGGAGAGGCTTCCTCGGCTTCTTGGAGAGGTTTTCGCAAGAGCTAGCTCACGCGCAGGGGACGGCATGTCTTAACTCTCTTGATGCCTAGAGCTCGCTTTCTCGGCTTTCCGCGGGGCGGCTATTTTAGTTGTCTCGCGTTATACCGTCTAGGTGGAACGTTGTCGGGGCTTGGAGAGGTTAGTGAGGGCGCTCGCGCTATCCTTAGGGAGCTGTCTAGGGTCGTCGTAGGCTACGATGAGGAGCTTAAGCTGGTGTTAGCGGCGCTGGTGGCTGGCGGCCACGTGTTGCTTGAGGGGGTTCCGGGGGTTGCTAAGACTACGATGGCTAAGGGGCTTGCTAGGCTGCTTGGGCTCGACGGGCTGGAGACTACGCTGGATGGGGCGCCGTTTAGGGGGTGGTCTAGGGTCCAGTTTACGCCGGACCTGCTGCCGTCCGACGTTACGGGGAGCTTGGTCTTCAACCCGGCTACTAGGGAGTTTGAGCCTAGGTTTGGGCCGGTGTTCTGCTACTTGCTCTTGGCGGACGAGATTAACAGGGCTATCCCGAGGACTCAGTCGGCGCTTCTCCAGGCGATGCAGGAGAGGGAGGTTACGATAGGCGGTAGGACCTATAGGCTGGAGGACCTCGATAGGGGCAAGTTCTTCTTCGTGATCGCTACCCAGAACCCCGTTGAGCAGGAGGGCACCTACCCGCTTCCGGAGGCGCAGCTCGACAGGTTCCTGATGAGGGTTATCGTCGGCTACCCGAGCTCGATGGAGGTCGAGAAGGAGGTGTATAGGCTGCACCTGTATAGGGCTACTGAGCCTGTCGAGGACCTTGAGCCGATGGTCGAGCCGGGCTGGGCCGCTAGGGCTAGGGTCGCGGTGGCTAGGGAGGTTAGGGTCCCGGAGCACGTGCTTGAGGTCGCCGTTAGGCTGGTCAGGCTGACGCGCCCCGAGGTCTACGAGCCGATATCCCGGTACTTCGAGCTAGGGGCTAGCCCTAGAGCTGGCATATCGCTCCTCAAAGCGGCTAAGGCGTACGCCGCCTTAGAGGGCAGGGACGAGGTTAGGCTCGAGGACTTGGAGGCGGTCGCGTTCCCGGTCCTGAACCACAGGCTCCTGCCCAACACCGAGAGGGTTGTCGAGCTGAGCGTCTCGGGCCGGAGGTTCACGGCTAGGTACGAGGTCGTTAAGGAGGGATTGTACAAAGCCTTGAACGAAGCTAAGAAATCTTGAAGGATATTAGGGAGGGCGCTGGGGGCTGTACCGTGCCAGCAATACTCCTAGAGGGCGTCAAGAAGCGGTTCGGGGCTGTCGAGGCGCTCAGGGGGGTTAGCTTCACCGTCCCATCCGGCTCGATAGTGGGGCTGCTGGGGCCTAACGGCGCTGGGAAGACTACTACGCTTAAGATAATAGCTGGCCTGCTCAGGCGGGATGCCGGTAGGGTTAGCGTCCTAGGCCTAGATCCCCAGGAGGACCCCGTGGGCGTTAGGGAGCTCGTAGGGATACTCCACGAAAGGCCAGTCTACCCGCCTAGGGTCTCCGTCCGGAGGCTACTTAGGTACGCGGCAGCGGCTAGGGGGTTTGGCGAGGAGGAGGTTGAGAGAGTCATCAGGCTGGTAGGCTTGGAGCGCTACAGGGATGCTAAGGTCAGCAGCCTATCTCGCGGCTACGTGCAGAGGCTGGGCATAGCCCAGGCCTTAATCGGGGGGCCGAGGATCCTGCTCCTCGACGAGCCGACGGCTAACCTAGATCCGCCCTCCAGGTTCGAGATACTGGACATGATAAAGCTTCTCCACGAGGAGCTAGGGGTTACCACCGTGGTGTCGTCGCACATAATCCCTGAGCTGGAGCGCGTCTGCGACTACGCTATCTTCATCGGGGCTGGCAGGGTGCTAGCTGAGGGGCGCGTGACCGAGCTAGCCGTGAAGTTCGGGTGCACGCTAACCTACAGGGTTAGGGTGGGGGTGCCGAGGCGGTTTGCGGCTGAGGCCGTATCCCTCGACTACGTTGTGGGCGTAGAGGTGCGAGACGGCGAGGTCCTAGTGAGCGTAGCATCGGGCAGGGGCTACGACTTCGAGGCTTGGGTTGAGGGCGTTAAAAGCGAGCTAGGCGTCGCCAGCTTTGAGCCCGTAACCGCTAGGCTTGACGAGGTCTACAGGAGGGTGATGGGGAGTGGGCAGGCTTGGCCTTAGGGGCTTCCTAGCGCACCTATCCTACGTCTACGAGGGCGCCAGCAAGCTCATGGGCCTAGCGGCGGCAGTGCTCACGCTCATCGACATGGGCTCGATACTGTCGACGATGCCCTACGTCACGGGGGCGCCGTCCCCGTCCTCGTCGCCGATATTCTTCATGGCTAGCATGGTCTTAGCCCTCTACTCCCTGTCGATGGTCTACTCGTTCCTCTCCGAGCTGGAGAGCGGGCACGCCGCCTTCTTCCTATCCCACCCCCTAAGCCCGCTAGGGTACGTAATGTCCTGGGTTATAGCGTGCGTAGCCCTCCCATCTGCCGTCTACGCGCTATGCATAGCGGCGTCGGTCGCCATCATCGACCCAAGGCTCCTGCCGTCCATAGCGACTAAGGAGGTCGCATACAGCGTGCTAGAGGTGGCTATAGCGACGCTGCTCAGCTTCCTCGTAGGTATGGGGTTTAAGAGGAGAAGCGTAGGGTTCGCGGCGTGGGTGTTCACGTACCTGCTAGCGCCGTTCCTAATCCCGATCGTTGCGATGCTCGTGACCGGGTCCCTAAGCCCGCCGGACGAGGCGTTGCTAATAGCCTCGATACTAGCCCCCTACAAGTACTACACGATGTTCGCCCACTCAGCGTACAATATATCCGAGGCCGCGGTAGCGCTCAGCTCTACGGTGCTCGTCGTGTGCCTAGTGGGGGCGATCGCGGTCTACGCTCGGGCGGTCTTCGAGGTGAGCTAGTTGATTAAGGCTCTAGGCTTCGTACTCTTAGGCATAGGCGCCGTCGCCTTGATCGTGCTAGCTATATCGGCGTATAGGACTCCGCGCTGGTCCGCGACGGTCGACTGCTGGGGACCGCACGGGCTAGGCAACGCGACCTACTTCCTAGCGGTCTTCAGGGTCCCCCGGTTCAGCGAGGTTGAGGGAGTTAGGGAGTGGGTGTTCGTAGACGTGCACATGTGCGAGGCCGAGGCATACGTAATCAAGGGGAGGGCGCCTAGCGTAGGTAGGCTGACCAGGGAGGAGTACGAGGAGGTTAAGCGGCTATTGGCTAAGTCGGCCTTAGCCTCATGCAGGGCGCCGTGGGATGGGAGCTGCCAGCTAAGTAGCCTTAACGGCAGGTACGTCGTCGTGCTCCTGAGCAAGGTTAGGCCTGGCACGGGACCCCACGTCTGCATAATGGCTAGAGGTGAGTACGAGCCAACGGTCATGCAGTTCCTGAGGGCGTTCAACGTGGGGGCGGCAGGAGCGCTGATGATCGCGCTAGACTTAGTCAGGGCTAGACGTCGACCCTCGTCGTCAGGAACCTAGAGATCCAGGTTGCGGCTAGCAGGGCGCCCGCTAAGAGGGCTAGCGCCTGGGAGAGGGGTTTTTCAACCTTAACTCTACGCTTAACCTTAACCTTCGTCTTAACCGCCGCTTCTTCAACCTCCTTAACGCCAGCCTTTAAGGCCTTGAGCAACGCGTCAACGCGCCTAGCCCTAGCGAACATCCCTCCAGTTCTCTCTGCTATTAACTTGCACTCCCCCTCGCCCCGGTCGCCGGGAGGCCCCGTGTAGATCGTGTGTATCGGTATCCCCAGCCTCGCGAACTCGTATAGGAGGCACTTGTACTCTGGATCCGCCGGCAGCCCGTCCGTGACCATAATCACCGCGCACGTGATGTTCAGCTCCCTGTACGGCTTAAGCCAGCTAAGGGCTGCCTGCAGGGCGTACGTATACATCGTGCCGCCATTAGCCCTCAGCCTCCTGAGAGCCCTAATGACCTCGCTCCTGTTCTCCGTCGTTGGAACCGAGGCGGCGATCAGGCCGTCGAAGGCCACGAGGCCTACGTCGACCTTCTCGTCGAGCCCCCGCACCACGGTCTCGATAGCCCTCTTAGCGGCCTCGAGCTTCTCGACGCCGCCGACTACCTCGCCCATGCTCCCGGAGACGTCTAGCAGGAACACTACCGCGGGCCTAGCGAGCTTACCGAGCCTCTCCTCGAGCTCCACCTCCTCGACGACGACCTTCTCCACAACTATAACGGGCTGGCACGCCGCTAGCGCGATGAGGCAGATCAAGGCTAGCTTTAGGGCTAAGCTCGCAGCCCTCGCCCCTCTCCTGCGAGGCACCCTCCTAAGCGCTATGCTCACCAGCGGGTGCCTGAACCTAGGCCTCGTGCTCCTAAAGAGCTTGTAGTGTGCTAAGAGGACTAGGGCGGCGAGTAGCGGGAGGATTGCCGCGAAGTGCGGCTCTTTGAGATACGCTTCAAACACCGTCCACCACCGATAGGACAGCTAGAGCCGCTATCGCTAGCCACAGCGCGGCCGAGGCCGTCGAGTAGTCCCTCACGCGCCTCTCGACATAAGCGGCGCCCCTTAGCTTTAGCGCCTCGTACTTAGCCTCCAAGTAGATGCTCCCTACGACCTCGTCAAGCGCCTCTAAGACCGATGGTATGGCCTCGTAGGCTTTACCGCCCGCCGCCTCGGCTATCTCCTTTAGGGCGCCAGGCCGCCCACCAACCTGCATGGCGATTAGCGAGATCCTCTCGCGCCTAAGCGCTACGGCAACCTCTAGGGGGTCGGGCCCGTAGTTGTTAGAGCCGTCGCTAACTAACACGACGGCTACGGGCTGCTGCGAGGCCCTAGCAAGGGACGTGGCATAGGCTAAGGCATTCCCTATGGCGGTGTACCTCTCGCCCGCCTTCAGCGCCTTTAGGGCATCTAGGCACTCCTCGCCGCTCCCTCGGCAAACGAGCCTGGGAGTTGCCGAGAAGGCGACTAATGCGACCTCGTCGGAGCGCGGTACGCGCTTAAGCAGCTCCTTGACGACCCTTACCGCCGTGCTAAACCTAGGTCCCGAGGGCCCCGGATAGTTCATGCTCTTCGAGACGTCGAGCAGTATGACGAGGAGGGCTGGCCTACTAACTAGCACGTCCTCATCCCAGGGTTTCAGCTCCTCAACCGTCCTCACCTCTAAGTAAGGCTTAGATGCCGCTACGGCTAGGAGAACCGCTAAGGCGACCTTAGCCAGCATCGACGTAGCCCTAAGGGCTTTTCCCGCGCGGCTTAGGGCTGAAGGCCCCAGCCCAGCCTCAAGAGCCTTAAGCCTCTTACGGGCGAGGTAGTACAGGGCGGCAAGTAGGGCTAGGAGAGGAGCCGATAGCGCTAGGTATAGGGGCTCCTCAAGGCCTACCTGACTAGTCGTCGCTAGGAGGCTCAACACGCCCCGCTCCACCTCCTCTACCGCTGGAGGAGCCGGTTCCAGAGCCTCTACATGGCGAGAGCTCGCCTAGGGCGCGCCCCCTAATGACCCCTACCTCGTAGGCGAACGGGCCGGCCCTGCACGGCCTTAAGCTAGCGAGCCCCTCCTTAAGGCCGGTACATGCCTCTCCTCCCGCGCATAGCGACCGGTAGTCGTCCTGGTACTTAGACACGAGGTCTAACGCCTTAGAGACCTCAAGCAGCGAGGCTAGTACCTCCTCAACTACCTCGCAGGCCGTCTCGTAGATCTCCTCGTGCCTCTCCGATACGAGGGAGTCGGGATCGACGCTAGCTAGGGCTAGTGAGGCTAGCGTGAGCTCCTTCCTAGCCTTCTCTACCGCGTCCCTAGCCTTCTCCCAGGCCTTAGCAGCCTCGTCTGGATCGCACCTAACGGCAGCGTCTAAGGCCTCCCTGAGGCTTGGGTAAGCCTCCTTGATCAGCTTAGACGCCCTAGACGCCCTGTAGGCCGCTTCGGCGAGCGAGGCGTATGAGGGAAGGGCCCTGTATAGCTTCTCAGCTAGAGCGCCCTCGCCAAGGTCCTCCTCGCTAAGCCTAGCTAGGGCCTTAGCTAGCTCCTCAGCCTCCTCTTCGACGTCTACAGGGTCGCCTCCTCTCACCGACTTAGCTAGCCCGAGCGTTGAGGAGTTTAGCAGGGCTACGGCCCTAGAGAGCAGCTCTGGGATCTCCTTTATGTTCACGCTCTCTCCTCCACCCCTAGGCAGTAGGGGCGCTATAAATGGAGCTAGCATGAGCGCGGCTAGGGCTGCTAGGCCTACCGCTTTAGCCGCCTCCTTTCCAGCGCGCCTGTGCATCCTAATTCGCTATCCCCGCCTTCACCTAAAAATGAGGCTTTGATCTAGATCTAGAACTCTTTAATAGAGCCCTAAGGCGCGGTGTAGTAGGTGCAGGTGCCTTGGTTCGAGTCTCCCCTAGCCTTCTGGACGAGTACGCGTCCAGGAGCAGGGTGGTTGCTAAGGCTGTATCCGTCCTAGAGGAGGATCCCGAGGTCTCGGCCCTCCTCAGGATGAGCAACATAATGGCGGTGTCCAGGCTCGGCTACAACGACCACGGCCCAGTTCACGCTAAGATAGTGGCTGGCGTAGCGCTAGAGCTCTTCGAGAGGCTACTCAGGGCGGGCGTGAGGCCTACGTCGCTGCACGACCGAACCGCTAAATCCCTTGACGAGGTTAGGGTCCTGCTGGTCTTCGCGTCCTACCTCCACGACGTAGGCAACTCGATACATAGGGACAGGCACGAGCTTCTCGGCGCCTTGATCGCTAAGGACATCGTCGATAAGCTCCTCCCCAAGGTCCTCGGGAGGCTGGACGAGAGGCTGTTTATGCTTAGGAGCGAGATACTGCACGCCATCCACGCAACGGCCTACGACGTGAGGTGCCTAACCGTGGAGGCGGGGATAGTAAAGGTGGCCGATGGGCTGGACATGTCGGAGGGGAGGGCTAGGATACCCTACGAGAGGGGCAAGATAGACATGCACTCCGTCTCGGCGCTCAGTATAAAGGAGGTTAACATCGTCGAGGGGGAGAAGAGGCCTGTGAGGATAATCGTAAACGCGGACGACATGGCTGGCCTCTTCCAGATAGAGAACGTGCTCCTGCCTAAGATAAGGTCGAGCGGGCTGGATGGGTACTTCGAGGTAGCCGTCTACTCGCACGATAAGCTCCTAATTACGTACCCCCGCTAGCCTCTGGCTCGATGATAACCGCTGTGCCATAGGCGGTAACCACTATGAACCCCTCTAGGACCTCAGCGGTCTCGAAGTCGACTGAGACGACGGCGTTAGCTCCCCTTATGCGAGCGTTCCTCTTAAGCTCCTCCAAGGCCTCGTCCCTAGCCTTCTTAAGCTCCTGAAGGTACGCGTAGCCCCTGCCGCCAGCGAGCGCCTCCAACCCCGCCAGGAACCTGCCTAGCGCCCCCCTAGTCCTTATACTCATCCCGTAGACGATGCCGAGCACCTTCGTGATCCTGTAGCCCGGCACGGACGGCGTAGTTACGACTAAGACCTCCTCCCTCATACTAATACTCGATAGAAAGAGGAGGAAGAGAATAAGACTATTTTCCGCCGCTCCTCCTGTAGAACTTCCTATAGGCTAGGTATGCTGGAACGCCTATCGCTATTAGCGGAGCTAGCGCTATGGTAGCCGTTATGGCGGCGTAGATTATCGCATACATAGCGCCGAGGCCGTTAGCTACCGCTGGAAGCGGGTTGAATGACGGGAACGTCACCATAGGCGGGATTACCTTTGGAGGCGCCTCGATGTGGACCGTTATAGTCGAGTACTCAACCCTCCTCTCCAAGTACTTAATCCGCGCCTCTATCCTCTCTATCTCGACCCTAATCCTCCTAAGCTGCTCCTCGACCTTCAGCATGTCGTCGACGGTCTTAGCCATGTTCAGCAGCGAGAAGAGCCTCTCCTCAACCCTCTTCAGGGCGTTTAGCCTAGCCTGTAGGTCGACGTACTCCTCAGTTACGTCGATGGCGTTAGTCGACGTCGACACTACCTCGCCGAGCTTCGAGACCTCGCTCATAGCCTCCTCGAACTTGTCCGATGGCACTCTGATCACGACGGTCGCCCTATCCTCGTAGACCTCGCTCGCCGCAACGTATCCTCCGAGGTCTACGGCTATGCGCGCGACCTCTCGCGCCGTGCTCCTAACCCTCTCCCTCGGAACTCTTAGCCTAACACGCCCCTCGTATATCACCATCCTACCTGGAGCCGTAGCGAACCACTCGCTGCTAGGCGGAGCCTCGGACTTCACCGCTGGAGGGGAGGGAGTGGCTTGCGGGGCGGCGAGCTTAGCAGGTGCCCCGAACTTAGGCGCTACGGTTAGCCGGGGAGCTGCGCTGTAGCCGGCCTCGCCGGCTAGCGGCGCTACGGGCGCGTAGAACATAGAGGACAGCATCCCGCCTAGGAACGCGCCTACGAGTATGAGCAGGGCGGCGAGCGCTAACGCCTTAGGGGAGGGGAGTTTAACCCTAAGCATCGAGTTTAAAGGTTCGCCCTAGGCTTTAAGCTGTACCTTGTTCAACATCTAGCTCAAAAGCGTTCAAAGGGTTATCGGCCCCCTCTAGCTATTACGACATCTCCCACTCTTACTCCCAAGTCGCTAGCCACTGCGTTGCACTTAACCGTGAGGAGGAAGAATACCTCGCGGTAGTGGCTTAGTAGCTCGTAGTTCCCTTGCCCCTTGGAGATCGCTACGTCAGCGCGCTTAATCCACTCCTCCACTCTAGGCTTAAACGCCGCGTAGTCGCTTAGCGAGGAGGAGGGCACCTCCCTGAACTCAGCCCCCTTAACCTCGTTTAGCCCGACCTCTAAGGCGTCCTTTAGCGTAACGTCGTTTATCATGGGCGTAGCTTTAACCACGAATACTATCTTCTCGGGCGAGTATAGCTGGGCTATCGTCTCGGCGAGTAGCCTATCGAACGCTGCCTCCCCCGCGTTGTCCAGGAACATTAGGACCTCCTCAGCCCCTTTGAGCTCGGACTTAAGTTCCTCGTACTCGTCGATGGCTGGCTTAGATCTAAGGACGCGGTTAACAGTCCCCTCTATGTCGAAGCTCTCTAGGGCACCGTAGTCGACTATGTTACCGGCGATCGATGCCAACACCGCCGTCCTAAGGGGGTCGGAGCTCCTCCAAACGATCTCCCTCAGCCTCGGGAGCATGGATAGAGCTAGCCTATTGCTCCTAGACTTAACCTCAGCGTAGGGGTCCTCAACCCCCGTAACCTCCCTTATAACCCTGTACACCTCGAAGCCTAGCTCCATGGGGGTTAGCGACCAGTCGAGCTCGGTGAGCCTCAGCATTACGGCCCTTAGCACCTCCTCGGCCCTATCCTCTAACCCCCCGAACCTGAGCGCCCTAAGGGTCTGGCGGAGGTAGCACGGTATGCACTCGAGCCTAGCCCTCAAGCCACACCACCCCACTAGCCGTATAAGCGCCGATATTAACGTTAAGGCGGTAGTATGGCGTCGACCAGCATCCAAGGCCCAGCGTAGGCGGCGAGCCTCCTCCTAACTCTATCTCTCCTCACGAACCAGACCCACACGACGGACGTTCCAAGCACGACCCAGTCGCCGAGCTCGCATAGCTCGCTCCAACACGCCCTAACCCTCTCCGCGAACCCTCCCTCCGGCTCAACCCCCCTTAGCTGAAGCAGCTTAGTGGCTAGGTTATTCAGGGCGACCCTAGCTCTATAGAGCACGTACTTAGCGGCGTCCTCAGCGTCCCTGAGCGGCACTACCCGGGAGTCGAAGAACAGCCTCCTTCCAAGCGCTAGCGAGACCTCAGCGGAGGCTATGCCCGCCGATACGCTTACCAGCTTCTCCACTCGCCCGCCGTAAGGGTTCTCCGGCCCTAGCATGACCACGTTAACCTCATCGCTCCCAACCCACGCTCCAACGGCGTTAAACCTCTCCACCACGGCCATCGCCGCCTGAACCAGCGCTACGTGCACCCTGAGGTCCCGGGGCGAGCTGAACCCTTCGAGCGCTCTGCCGAAGCCTACGCCGTCCAGCCTGATCGCGTAGGGTGGGGATGCCTTCTTCCTAAGCCTCTTCTCAGCCAATAGGTACCTCTCGTGAAGCCTAGCGACGTCCAGCGCCTCCAGGGCGTCTAGCGGTGGCGGTAAGCTGCCGCTTCGCATCAGGCGTGCCACCCCTGTAAGAGTTAGACGCAGGCGTTATTAGGGGACCTACCAGCCTATCGACGCCTATGCTGCCAATAGCGATAATGGCCGTGCTGATATGCGCGGGCTACGCCCTATCCCTAGCCGGGCTGAGGAGGATCGCCGGGACCTTCCTCTCGAAGGCCGTGTTCTACGGCTTCCTACCCATAGTCATGTTTCACGCGTTCGCGGGCTCAAAGGTCTCTAGCGACCTCCTAGCGGTAGCTGCCATATCGGCTACCTACGCGGCGCTGGCCTCAGCGGCCGCCGTAGCCTACTCAAGGGCTAGGCGACTCGAGAGGAGGAGGGCGGCGTCGCTGCTTCTAGCCGCGGTTTTCCAGAACAGCGCCTTCCTCCCATTCCCCCTCGCGCTAGCCCTCTACGGGACATTAACGGTCTGTGCAGCTTACTCGCTAACCATAGTTACGATACACTACATTACAGTGGGTTTACTCGCTGCTGCCTACAGGGGAGGCGGTAGCTTCGCTAGGAGGGCGCTAGCCGAGCTAGCTAGGATCCCCGTGATACCGGCTGGCATCCTCGGGCTAGCCCTAAGCGCTTCAGGCGCTTCAACTCTCATTCCCGACGCTATCCACGAGATGCTAGGCGTCGTAAGCAAGGTAGGGGTCTACCTGAGCGCCGTAGCCGTGGGAGCGGGCCTTCCGCGCCCTAAGGAGTTTAGGAGGGGCGGTTTAAGCCTAGACGAGGCCTACGTAGTGCTCTGGAGGCACCTGGCCTCGCCCGCCGTACACCTATCGATGGCTCTCCCCCTCTCGCTAGACGACCTAGCGTTTAAGCAGGTCATGCTAGAGTCCGTGATGCCGCCCGCTACGAGCAATACCGTAGTAGCCTTCGTGTACGGCTTCGACGTCGACCTAGTGGCTAAGTCGACGATTATATCCACAGTAGTAGGCCTCCTCCAGGCGCTAGCCCTAGCGCTCCTGCTAGGCTAGGGAAGATTTAGGAGCGTAGCATAGATCACTACACGTTATGAGGGAGGCAGCCAAGCACGTACTGCTCCTAGCCGCGTCCCTAGGCCTGTTAACGTTAGCAATCTTGAGCCCGAGTAAGCTAGTCCCAGCTCTACTAGCCTCGCTCATAGCCCTAGCCATGTCGCCCCCAAACTTCAGCTACCCCTACCCTCAGTCCTACGCTAGGTACGACTATGTGTACAGGAGGTACGTCGTCAGGGCCCTTGCCGTAGCCTACGTGCTGCTAGCGTTAGCGTCCTACCCCAGCTTCGCGACGGAGTGCATAGCCTTCTTCGTCTCGACCTACTCGATCCTTAGCTTCTACGTTGGTGAGCACGCGTTCGTAACGGCGTTCCTACTTTTAATAGCGGCTATAGCGTCCTCAGTCCTCCTAGCTCCTCCACCCCCGACAGCGTCCCCAGAGCTTAACGCGGTATTCAAGGCTTTCATCGCCCTATCGATGGTCGCCGCGCCCGGGTTCCTGGGGATCTACTACGCGATCTCCAAGTACTACAGTAAGCTCTACGAGCACGGCAAAATAGACGAGGTCAAGTTCCCGCTAAGGCTAGGAGTAAGGGTGGCGCTATCGCTCCTACTAACGGGCTTCTCGATAGTTGGCGTAGCCGCCACCATTTACCTGACGCCCCTTCTCGTCATACCGACTTTCGCCGTGCTAGTGGGAGCTGCTGGCGCCATCATGAGCGCCGTTGAGGAGCTCACCGGTAGGCTGTGGAGCTACCTCAACTACTCAGAGGACTTCGTGAATGAGGCTGCCGAAGTCCTCCTAGATAACCTAGCTAAGACCGGTTGGGAGTACGAGGTGAAACGGGTATTTCTCAGAAGGGGGGTTAAGGTTATCATCAAGAAGCCCTTCAA
The DNA here is from genome assembly GCA_964489665.1 of uncultured Thermofilaceae archaeon. Lineage (GTDB taxonomy): Archaea > Thermoproteota > Thermoprotei > Thermofilales > Thermofilaceae > CAZAZN01. The sequence continues at coordinate 10,868 of CAZAZN010000013.1, read as the reverse complement.
GGCTAAGATCGTAGTTAGGGAATGGGTGCACCGCGCTTACCTAACGTTCGGAGAGCTGCGGACATCGGTGAGGGTCGGTACGGGGACGATAATAACGGTCTCCCCCGGCCCCAAGAGGGCGCCCCGCGAGCTAAGGGAGCTAATGGTCAAGGTCCTAGAGCAGCTCAGGCTCGAGAATGAAGCGGCTCAGTGGGCAGCTTAAGCTGGCGAGAGGAGACGGCTAAGTAGAGCGCGCGGCTTCACCTTCACCGATAGGATAGGGGATAGCTGGCGGCGTCAGCTACGGCCACACTCCTCACGAGTGCGGCTTTGGAGTCAATCGTCATCCGCCCTCCTTTCCTTAAGCCTGAAGCCTTTAAGGCTTTAGCGGCTAGCGCCAGCTCTCCTTAAGCTAGCTCGCCGACTTCCTCCTTACCCTTCTTAAGCTCCTTCGCCTGCTCGGGGTCCAGCTCTAGCAGGAGGGCGAGGAATTCGCCGACGTGCGTTTTCTCCTCCTTAGCTACGTCCTCGAAGACTTTCCTAGCCTTCCCGTCTTCGCAGGCCCTCGCGAACTGGAGGTAGAGGTTTACGGCATCCAGCTCCGCGGAAATCGCTATCCTTAACGCCTCGGCGAGCTCCTCCTTCGAGAGCTTCTTGCCGGGTGCCAGCTCTAGCGGGTTCTTAGCTATAGGAGGCATCGCTAAGGTTAGCTAAACCATGCTACTTTAATCTAACACTTAAAACTGGCATGTTTTCGGTTTCCCGAGGCGCGCTAGCCTTATACCTAGCTAGCATCAGCCTTAGCCGTATGCGGGCGAGATGTTGAGCCTAGAGTTCGCCGAGAAGGGTAAGTTCGTCGAGATACGGGGGGTTAAGCTGTACGCCTACGACTCGGCCGACTACAGGAGCTACGCGGAGCCGACGACGCTAGTGTTCATACACGGCTACCCCGGCCAGTTGTCTAATTGGAAGTACCAGGTGCAGTTTTTCGAGGAGAGGTACAGGGTGATAGCCTACGATCAGAGGGGGTTCGGTAGGTCTGATAAGCCGAGGAGGGTGTCGTTCAGCGACTTCGCCGAGGACTTAGCCGAGCTCTTGAGGAAGCTTGGCGTGGCCGACCAAGACGCTGTGCTCGTAGGGCATAGCTTCGGCGGCATGGTAGCTCAGGCTTACGCTAGGGACCACGACGTTAAGGGACTAGTGCTAGTGGCTTCGCTGACTAAGTTCCGGAAAGACGTAGACGACTACTTAATCCGCTTCCTGCCAGAAGCGCTGTGGAAGCCGCTGATCTTCACCATGAACCCGCTCACCCGCTCCCTCTACAGGAAGGTCTACCTGAGCTCGGAGTCGCCATTTAGCGTCCTCGAGGAGTTCTACGAGGATAATAAGGAGATGCTCCACAGCCTGCCGGGCTACGTCTACAGGTATAAGTGGCAGATGATGGACTACGACGCTACTAAGTGGCTTAGTGAGGTTAAGGCTCCACCTTAGTAGTCGTGGGCGAGCACGACGTAATAGCGCCTGTGGGCGAGTCCCGCAGGATCCACCAGCTAGTATCCAATTCCAAGCTCGTAGTCATCAGGGGAGCGGGCCACCTCATCCTCTACGAGAAGCCTCGCGAGCTTAACCTAGCGATACTAGAGTTCGTTAAAGAGCTTAGCTAAGGTTAAGAACTTTTAACGTTTACGCGGATTGTATTAAAAAGCGTTAATAATCCCCCGGCCTCTCTCTAGAGCGGTGAAACGTTGGTTAAGCTACCTGATGAGTTTCTAGAGTGGAACTACTACGCTAGGCGGAAGCTCCTCGAAAAAGTAGCGCGTCGTGAGCCGCTAAGCCCCGAGACGATGTACCTAGTAGCGGCCCGCCATAACCCCGTGCTATGCACCGCAGCGCCTAGGGACGACGGCACCGTGGAGGTTAACGGGAAGGTCGTAGGGGTAGGCTACGTAGTTAAGAGGGATAGGCTGAGCGAGGTCATCAAGGCGCTTAAGGAGCACGTTAAGGCGATGGACGAGAGGTATGAGGAGCTCAAGCGCGACGAAGAGGAGTTGAGGAAGGCGCTCCAGGAATACTCGGTTAAGGGGGCTAAGCTCCTGCTAGAGTACGTGTACCTACCGCCCGAGAGGGCTACGAAGGAGGTGGACTTCGAGAAGCTAGCCACGGTGGAGCTTGCTAAGAGGCTTCCGCACTCCTCTAAGCACACGTGGGGGATCCTGCAGAGGTCGAGGAAGGCCTGCCTCGTGTTCTTCCAGCCTCCTCTCATAAGCTTCGAAGTGCGGGGCACGATAACGATACACGAGGGGGACGAGTACCACGAGTACGTAACCTTAGTTCACGACGCCTTCCACTACACGCCACTGGAAAGGAGGGCGGATAGGCCAGTGTACATTTTTCACGTCGAGGAGGTCTACGATAATAGCCCGACCCCAAGGGGGTTCGGCAGGAGGATAGCGTAGGTGCTGGCTATGAGCTCACTTAGGGAGTACGAGGAGTGGGCTAGGGAGGCTAGGGAGATTAGGCGTAGGCGTGCTGATTGGGAGTTTATCGAGAGCCAGCCTGAGCCCGTTAAAACAGCCCTAAAGTTGCTGGTCGAGACTGGGGATCTATGGATTGCCGCGAAGATAGCCGGGATGAAGGTCGAGGAATTTAACGAGCTAAGGATTAAGGCGAAGATCCCGCTCGTGGTTTAGCCGATGAGGTCGGCTATAGCCGATACGTGTTTCCTAATAAACTGGTTGAGGTTCCGTAGGAGAAATGATATATTCAAGCTATATAGGTCCGTGGGCGTTCCGATTCTTGTCCTCGACGAGCTGGGGAGGAGCAGGCGGCTTCTTGCTGAGTGGTTGGCTTCAGGAAAAGTCTTCTTAGTGCCGAGAATCGGCATCTTTGAGATGGAGGCCTTAAGGGCGATAGAGTATGCCGAGGTGAGGGGACTTCCTAGGGTAGATCCAGGCGAGGCATTCTGCTTAGCGGTGGCTAAGCATAGAGGGTACGACGTGCTCACGGATAATAGGGCGATCAAGGCGCTAGTCTCCGAGGTGGAAGAGTACCGTACCGTGAGGGTCCTCGATAGCTTAGACCTCTTAGTAGCGATCTACGGGAGGGAAATCTCATCGCTGAGAAGGGCTATAGCGGAATATTCAAGCGATACAGGCTTAGTTTTCTCGCCAAAGAGGCTGAGAGAGTATGGGCTCGCTTGACGAGAAGAGAATTAAGGAAGTTGTAGAGGTAGCTAAGAGTATAGGTTTCAAGGTAGATATCGAAGCCGTTCAGAGGAACATGCTAGAGATGGAGGAGTGGGCTAGGGAGGCTAGGGAGATTAGGCGTAGGCGTGCTGATTGGGAGTTTATCGAGAGCCAGCCTGAGCCCGTTAAAACAGCCCTAAAGTTGCTGGTCGAGACGGGAGACCTCAAGCTGGCTGCGTTAATCGCTGGCATGAAGCTCGGTGACTTTAACGACCTCAGAATTAAAGCGCGTATCCCGATGGTTATTTAAGCCTGTTGTTAGGCGGGGTGAGGCGGAGGCCTCGGGTAAGCCTAAGGAAGCTGCTACTCGAGCTCGCTCCACTAGCGGCTGTTCTAGCTTTAGGAGCAGCATCCGTGAGGACTATATTTAGGGAGGGGATCCTGCCTGGTTGGGATCATCCGGTTCATTTAGCTCTATCCTATTTCACCGCTAAGTACCTGCTACCCTCAGGGAGGGTGATCGGCTGGGATCCCTACAACAACTTCGGCTGGCCGTTTAACCAGTACTACAATCCCGGAGCCTATCTCCTGGTAGCCGCGCTGAGCTACCTCGTCGGCGACGTAAACCTCGCGTACAAGGCGGCGTTCCTGCTAGTCTACCTCCTCCCCGCGGCCACGTCCTACGCCTACGTCAGGGCGCTAGGGGGCGGCGCCTTAGCGGCCAATGCAGATGTACATAGTCGGGATGTGGCCCCAGAGGCTCGGCATAGGGCTCGCGCTAGCCTCCCTAGCCTTACACGCCTGGGCCTCTAAGGCGCGGTGGAGGTGGCTAGTAGCCCTATCGTCGTGGTCCGGGGCGCTCCTAGCTCTAACCCTCCTCAGCCACCCGATGACCGCCGTAGGGCTAGGCGCATGCCTAGTAGTGCAGGCTGCGTCCCTAGCGCTGCGGGAGGTGGTTGAGGGGAGAGTTAGGCGCGCGCTCAAGCCTCCAATAGCCTTAGCGATCTGCCTAGCCCTCGGGCTAGCCCTATCGGCGTTCTGGTGGGTGCCCTTATTCGAGACTAGCGCGAGGTTCCACAGTATGCCCGCGATAAAGTGGAGGCTAGGCCCTAGGGCCTACTTAGAGGCTCTTAGGTCAGTAGGCCATGTTAACCTGGCTCTCATAGCCATCGGCGCGGTGGCACACGCCTTATCCGTTAGGCGGGAGAGGCTATCCCTCTCGGCGGCCGCGGTCCTCTCAGGCCTCTGGATGCTAGCCCTATCAGCCCTATACCCGGGCGACGGCTACATAGGTGCTAGGCTGTCGTTAACCTTCCTAGCGTTCCTAGTCGCCTCGCCGCTAGGTAATCCCTCGCTATCCCTCCTGCTATCGCAGTCTAGCCTGCTGCTCTTGCTAGCGACGGGGCCTGATTCCTACTCATTCAGGGCGCTGGTGTGGAGGATCAACCTCTCGAAGCTCCTACCGCTAACCCAGATGTTCGCTTACTCGAAGTTCACCGGCTTAGCAAGGTTCCTAATGCTGTGCGCGTCGGCTCTAGCTCTCTCGAAGCTCCTCTTATCTGCCAGGAAAATTGGGAGGAGGGAGTACGCCAGCTAGCCTACGTAGCCGCCGGCCTAGCCGTGCTAGCCATCGTCATGGAGTGGCTAGCTAAGCACGCCCCCGACAACACCTACGTCATGTTCCAAGACACACTGCACAGGCTAGGGGATTGGCGCATACTACCGGTATCGCACTACTTCTTCCTCTACTCGATGCTCTACGAAAAGCCGCAGGTAGGCGGCTGCTACGGCACCAGGTACGTAACTCAGCCCTTAGCGAATACCGAGTGGACGCACCTATTCGGCCAGCCGATTCCCTGGCTAACGGCACACCCCGACGAGCTCTATAGGATACTGAGGGAGCTAGGCATATCGTACGTAGCCGCCTACAGTCCGCCGCTAGTAGCCGCTATGAGGAGCAGGAGCGACCTATTCGAGGGGGTCTACTCGGCACCGCCAATACACGTCTTCAGGACTAGGGAGGTTAACCCGATAGTCTCGATAGCTAGCGGCAAGGTGCTAGGCGTGAGGATTAGGCCCAACCTAATAGAGGTCGAGTACGAAGCTTCTGAGGAGACCTACATCTACGTAAGACAGGTTAACCACCCAGGCTGGAGGGCCTACGTAGGCAGTAAAGAGGTTGAGGTGGAGGACTACTACCCCGACATACCCCGCTACGTCGTAGTGTTCGAGGGCGTGCTAACCAACTACAAGGTGCCCTTCATCAAGGTGAAGGTGCCGGCAGGTAGGGGCAAGTTAACCCTAGAGTTCAGGAGGGTGACCTACGGACGCCTAGCGTCGAGCGCCGCGCTAGCCGCCCTAGCCCTAGCGACAGCCGCCCCATTAGCGCCCAAGCGCCTTAAGAGGGCCTTCAGGAGGCTGGGAGCTGGTCAATAAAAACTTCAGCTACCTTAGCCTCCTATTCTCGGCGGTGTAGCTTGGCAGGGAGGGTAATAGGGGTGCTTTCCGCGCCAGGAGGGGTTGGGAAGACTACGATCGCGAGGCTGTTAGCGTGGATGGCTAGGCTCGACGGGAAGAGCGTGTTGCTAGTGGACATGGATCCCAGTGTGTCGCTATCCCTTTACATCGTGAGGAAGGAGACGAGGCTCGTTGAGTACGAGAGGAGCGGGAGGACGCTAACTAGGCTGTTGAGGGCGATGTTCGAGGAGGGCGTGACCCCGAGGCTGGAGGACTACGTGATAACCTGCCCCCACCCTTCGGACGAGGATCCTCCCGTGGACATACTGATACCCGACAGTAAGCTCACTAACACTATCGACCTGCTCTGGTACGGCGCTAGGGCTAGGAGGGAGCACACGCTCGAGAGGATGCTTAGGGAGCTTGGCGTGAGGGATAGGTACGACTACACGATAGTCGACACTATACCCTTTTACGATAGGAAGTACGCCGTGATGCTCCTCTACGCTGCCGATAAGTGCATCGTGCCCCTAAGGCCCACCACCATAGACGTTTACAAGACCGAGAACATGCTTAGGGAGCTCCCCAGGCTATGTGACGTAGAGGGGGAGGAGCTATACCGCAAGATAGGCGTAGTATTCAACATGTACGATAGGAGGAGCAGCAGGCAGGCGAGGATAATGAACTTAGCTAGGAGGATGCTGCCCATAAAGGTCTCGCCCCGCGTCTACGTGTTCGAGAACATCGTGCCAAGGCTACTAGCCTTCCAGAGGATAGGCACCGAGGACGAGGACAAGAGGAGGGATAAAAGAGAGGTACTGAGGGAGTTTAAGCCCGTATACGAGGAGTTTAAGGCATGGATCTGCAAGCAGTAAAAACCCTACTCCCTTTAGGCGAAACACCTAATGAGGATCTCTAAAGGCTTAGCGCGAGCTACCGGGTTTAGTTAAAGCAAGGAATTCCTCCTGCCCGATAATCACGCCCGTATCGAGTCCAGCCTTCTTCACAGACTCCTTAAGGTTCCTATCGAGGGTTAGTAGTACACCTCCCCTGGCCTTAGCCGCAGCGTAAGCTATGCAGTCGAAGAAGTCACTATGCCCCGCCAGCCTTAGCGCATAAGCGATGCTGAGATCTTCTCTCGTAGTAGCAAGCACTTCGATAAATATCCCAGAGGCTATATTCAGGAAGCCCTCAATGACCTCCCTCGGGACCTCCTCAAGCCCTCTCTTAATAGACGTGCTAAAGGCTTTAGCTATGAGCTCGGGAAGCATAAGCTCGTGGTAACATAGCCGCATTTCCCTCCTCTCCACGATGAGCTCCTCTATCCTCTCCAGGACTCTGTGATTCACGTCCTTAACCCTTATACCGAGGAAGGGGAGGAGGAAGCTCGTGTCAAGAACTACGAGCGTCAACCTCGCTCCCCTCCATTTTCCTAGTGAGCTCCTCCCCCTCCTCCTCCACCTCCTCAAGCGTGATAGTTGCCCAGTACTTCTTAGGTAGGCGCGGAGGCTTGAGGGGCTGTAGCAGTATCCCTCCCTCGTGCGTCTCAAGTAGCAGGTAATCGCCTTCTCGTAGCCCAAGTTCGGTCGCTATGCTCTTAGGGATATACAGGGCGTACTTCTTCCCCAGCTGAACGACCTGGCGAGCCATACCATTCCGACATATCTGGAATGCCGGCGCCATTTAACCTTTCTCATTCGCTTAGAGCTAATATTTAAGCTCGTGATCTAGGCTTAAGGGAGGGGGATGAGGAGGGATGGTTTCAGACGAGCCAGTGAGTGAAGTGACCCCGGCTGACCCCGTCCGATTCGACCTTCGTCTGCTTTGGACCTACGTGCTATCGTTTAGCATTGCTCTCCTACTGCTCTCAGCCCCCTACTTGGCGAGCTAGCTAAGCTCCTAGGCGCGCCTGGAGCGGACTCTTCCTCGCAGTCATTGTAACGCTAGTGCTTCACGAGGCGTGCCACATCGCGTGTGCGCGGCGCCTAGGCATTAAGGTTAAGTTGGGCGTCGGCAGGGTAGGCCCCTGTCCGGTCATCTACGTTTCCTTCCTTTCTCCGCTCAGGGTCAGTGAGTTCTTAGAGATCGCGCTAGCCCCGCTGGTCGCTGTTACGACCGCCTTAGTACTAGCTGGGCTGGCGGTCAGCTCTTTCGTTCCATGGGCTACAAGCATCCTACTATTCGCCGCCTCCTTCAATATCGCAGGGTCCGCCGGAGATCTCGTGATGTATAGCGTGCTTAGGTCTGCGCCCAGCGACGCGGTGGTAGTGGTCAGAGGCATGTATTTAGAGGTTAAGGCGGAGGACTGGAGACCTATAGTCCCAGTGTACTTAAAGTTCTCGGCATTTCTCCTATGCTTCATGCTAGCCTCCTCAGCGTTAGCGGTGCTCGCCGCCTTGCTCCTTGGAGGAGAGCTTAGCGTGCGCATAGCTGGGTTCGAGCTGGTCCTAGCGCGTAATTGCCCGTTCCGTAAATGGGTGCTTCGAGCTAACAGTAGCCGTTGAGCCGATCTTCGTAGCGGCCTCTACGTGTCTAGCCTTGCTAAGCCTCTTAGCCCTAGATAGGCTGGTAAGGGTTCGTTCAATTAAGCAAAGCATTTATAGCTGGGTTTAATGCGGCATGGCTTGCTGAGGGGCTAAGCCCCATGGATCGATCCCGACCTCCCGTAATCGTAGCGCACAAGGTCAACAGGTACCCGCTCCTCCGTAGGTACCTCGCCATGCGGATTCCCATTCTCGAAATTGACGTTAGCGTCCACAACGGGCATCTAGTCGTGCAGCACGGGATGGACTTTAGCAACGTCGGCCACGTTCGCGGGGAGATAATGAGGATAGGCTACCTGCTAATGGAGCACCGAGACCCGCTGTGGAGACCAATGCTCCTTGACGAGTACCTGCGCGAGGTAGGCGGAAGGGCGGGTATCTGGCTAGACCTCAAGTGCTGTGGAGTCGAGGACGAGATCGTTAGGATAGTTAGGCGCTACCGAGTTAGCCCGGTCGTCGTGTCCTCGCCCTACCACGAATCGCTCAAGTCGATTAAGGAGCTAGACCCCTCGATAACCACGATGCTCGGCAACATAATCTGCAAGCCGGTCGACCCAATAGGTATGATAAGGGCTACCCGGGCCGACGGCATATCGATAGAGCACAAGTACATCGATCGAGCCTTCGTCGAGTGCGTCCATAAGGCTGGACTAAGGGTAGCGGCCTGGACGGTTAACGACGTAGCTAGGGCGAGAGAGCTCATCGGGATGGGCTGTGACTACATTATCACGAACGTCCCTGAGAAAATAATAGGTTTAGTTAGGAGGTAGCTTAGGCGTCTTTTTCCAACCCTTCCGACAGCTTAGCCTAGCAGCGATGCTACGCCTTCTCCGGAGCTCTGGAGTAGACGAGTAAGGCTAGCGTAGCCATTACCGCGCCGAACGCGTAGGCTAGCCTGGGAGACCATGCGTCGCTGAGCACGCCCATAGCGGCCATGCCAAGGGCGCTGAAGGGCAGCAGTAACGTCCTCCTAAGGCTTATTACCGTGGCCCTTTCCCCGCTCGGTATGAACTCGTTAATCCAGGCACTTATTACGGGGCCTAGCGAGCCGAATCCGACCTCGTAGAGCAGCCCCACGGCGATGAACGCGTACGGGTCGTTCACCAGCGTTAGGAGCGCGAAGGCCGCCGACATCGACGCTAGCGAGGCGACGGCTACCCGCCTATACCCTAGGAGCTTAGCTAGCCTCCCGCCCGCATAGCCGCTTAACCCAGCGGTTGCCATGAATACCGAGCTGGCTACTCCGAGGAGCCACTTGCTAGCCCCTAAACTCTCCATCTGCGGCGCCCAAGTGAGGTTGAAGCTGGGGACCGCTAAGGCTATCAGCGAGGAGCCAAGGGTTAGCAGGATCAGCGGCCGCGTACTGAGGAGGACGCGAGCCCCACGCTTAAGCAGCATCGTATAGCTCACCCTCCCCGAGCGTGGCGCCTCTCCTCTCCCTCGCGTGTAAAGTAAGGCTATTGTGAAGGCTGTAAAGCAGAAGGCGGCACCAATTACGAAGGGGATTTCGAGCCTCCTCTCAGCTAGCAAGCCTCCTACGAAACCTCCGACCGCGCTCACGGCGAGTGACAGGATCCTAGCCTTGCCGAGCACGTCAGCTAGCTCGCGCTGCCTCCCCTCCTCCTTAAGCGAGTCGACGAGCCAGGCTAGGAGGGCGCCGCTGTAGAGGGCGCTCCCGATAGCCGCTAGGAACTCCGAGAAGAGGAACTGTAGCAGGCCTGTGGAAAGGCTGTAGCTTAGTAGGCCTAGCCCGAAGAAGAGGCAGCCGAGCGCCGCGACGAGTCCCCGGCCGTACCTATCGGCGAGACCGCCGGTCGGATAGTCTAGCAGTGCGCTTGAGACCATGTAGAAGCCGTCTACGAGCGCAACGCCCTTGTAGTCGAGACCTCTCTCGAGGAGGAAGATCACGTATACGGGGGCTGTGAACGAGGTAGACGCGTAGAATAGCGACTCAACGGTGTAGTAGACCAGCTCGGGCCTTAAGCCGCGTCTAGTTCCTGCATTTCCACTCGGGTCACTTCCCGGAAAGCGCCTTAGCAGCGATTTAACCGTTACTCTAGAACGCCAACTAGAAGCGTAGTTCCAAAAACCTGAAGCAGGGCTAGAGGAGCCTTACCCAGTACTCGGAGGCATCCCTTAGGATGATGCTTCTCCTCAGCGCCCTCCTAAACTCCTCTGGCGTGTAGGCTAGCACCTCTACCGAAACGTCCTCCGGGAGTAAGCGCCTAACGAGCGCATACCTCTCGCCTACGCTCAGTCCCTTGAACTTGGGCGTCACCACCACTAAGTCTAGGTCGCTATCGAAGAGCCAATCACCCCTAGCGTAGCTACCGAACAAGTAAACCTCCGCTCCCCCTAACTCCTCTCTAACTTTAGCGAGAAACTCCCTTAATACCTCTTTAATGCGCTGCGGGAGCTCTAAGCTATCTAAACCCCGCCTTTCTGGCGACAATCTCCACCACCCTCTCAGCTACCCTCACGAGCCTCTCGGCTAAGCTCCTCTCTATGCTCTCCCAGGGCCTCTCGAGCCCGGCGTTAGGATACCTAGCCACGGTGTAGTAGGGGGTTAGCTCCGAGAGCCCAACCCTAAGCTCCTCGGGGAGGTCTAGCCCAAGCCCTGACAGTAGCCGCGTAAGGTCATGCGTCCTAGGGGGCCTAGTCCTCCTCATCGCCATATAGGCGGCCTTAAGGGCCTTCTCAACCG